>JAITOM010000385.1 GCA_031289975.1 Methanobrevibacter sp.
TAAAAATAAAATTTTTAAATTTATTAATTAATAATTTAATAAAATATTAAAAATTGTTATTGAAAATTAAGTAAATAAAAATAAATGATTAATTACAAACTTTTTTTATTCCACTATAATTTAATAAAAAAAATTTTCATCCAAAATTTAAGAACTTTTCCAAAATGACTATAAATATAATGTTCTGTAAAATTATTTTCTTTTTATTCATATATTAAATTTTACATAAATTATTATTAAATTTTACAAAATTATATATTAAATTTTACAAAATTCAATTAAATATTTGCAATAAAAAATTTTTATTTCTTTAAGTAAAATTTAAAAGAAAAATAGTAATATTTAAAAAATGATTTGTAAATACAATTTAGTAATTTTCCCAATTAAAAAATAATTGTTGCCAACACCCTTAAAATTTATTAATTTTCCATTATTTTAAAAATTTCTTAATTAATTTTTAGGACTTAATATTTCTATTTTACATTTTACATCAGTTAATGTATCTTTTTTATTAATTTTAACATCTTTAAATGCTAATGCAAGTAAAATCACGATATATTTCTTGTTTTTATAAAGTCTATAATACTGTTTTTCATGAATTTGATTTAAAGCACGATTTAATAAATCATCAATGGACTTCTTTTGATCTTGAGTATATTTAATCTCTGTAATGACAACATGTTTTTTGTCTTTAAAAACGGCATCAATTCTACCCTGACTAATTACTACTTCACCTCTAATTTTAAACCCCAAATGTTTAAGTAATGTTAAAAATATGGTTTGCTTAACTTTCCATCTATCTCTTTTATTAGTGATATTAAGATAATAAGGAATTTCACCAAATTGAATCATTAAATAATCAGCCAAACTCTTACAATCACCACTTTTAATATCATCCCATAATTCCCCATAGGAATCAATTATATCATCTTCAACTTCCTTTAAATAAATTTTCAATAAATTATCTCTGTAAGCTTGCTCAACCTCAAAATTAGGAATTCTAAGACAATATTCCATAATATTATTTTCAAAAATCTTTTTTTCAATGGTTAAATAACCTGCTTGAAAAAGTAGGGTTGTTTCATTAATATTATCTATATCTATAGCATCCAAATCCGTTGCTTTTAATATCGTTGGTTTAAAATAATCCTCGGCAATTTTTCTTTTTTTAAATATTTCAGCTATAAATCTTGGCGTTCCAGTTGAAAACCAAAAGCTCTGAAATTCTTTTTGAGATAAAGCACTAAGAGTAGAATAAGGATTGAAAACTCTGTTTTTACCATCCCAACTATAACCATCATAAAACTTATTAATTTTATCTAATGTTTCCTGATAACTGTAGTTATTTTTATTTGCCATAACTTGTATATGGTCTTTATAATGATTTTTTAGTTCTTCATGAGTTATACCACAAATATTGGAATAATTTTCATCTAAGGTAAGTTCACTTAGATTATTAAATGTGGAGAAAACAGAAACCTTTGTAAATTTACTAAGACCAGTTATAAAAACAAATTTAAGATATTTTTCACTTTCTTTTAAAACATTGTAAAACTCTTGCAATATTTCACGATTTTTATTAGATATTTCTAAATTACTTAAATTTTTAAGAATAGGGGCATCATACTCATCAATCAACACAACAACATTATTCTTATTATTTTCAGATAACTTTTCAATCAGTTGACCAAATTTAACTATATATGAAACATTGTCACTTAATTCAATATTATTCTTCTCAGCGATTATTTTAATTAATCCTAAAAGATCCTTTTTTAATATTTCAGGACTTTCATTAGATACCTTTTTCATTGATATTCTTATAACAGGATACTTATCCCAATTACTCCAGTTATCATAAATATAAGTATTCTTAAACAATTCCTTTTTACCTTGAAAAAAACTTTCTAAGGTTGAAACCATTAATGTTTTACCAAATCTTCTTGGACGAGAAAGAAAATAATATTTCCTACCTCGATCCATCATATTCTTTATAAATCGTGTTTTATCAACATAAATCTTATTTTGTTCAATTAAACCACTAAATTCAGCCAAACCTAAAGATAATCTATTACTAATATCTTCTTCCATTATTTATCACCATCAAAAATCATTAACTAATTTTTAATATTTAATTTAAATTGTTTATAACAGCCATATATCACAAAGTTACCAAAAATTTGTAACTTTTAATATATCAAGGTTTTTATTGTTCAATGTAAAAATTAAGCCCATATTTATCTTGAATTTTTCATGAAAATGATGAACTTTGTTATAATATACTATTTTTAAGACAAACTAATTAATTGTTTATAATCCATATAAAAAATAGTTTGTGTTTGAGAATTTTAAATTTTAAATTTTTCTTAAAATTTATCATATTTTTTATATGTTAATAGAGCTTTTAATTTATTCGTTAAAATAGACTTAATATATTAACATGATCAACTGTGATCAATAAAAATCAAATTTAATTAATTAACAGTGAATATGAATCAATTAAATACAAATTATTCCATTAGTTATATTATTCATTGAAATTTAAGCATTAAAATACTTTTACTTCAAATTTAAAGCTACTAAATGAATGCTACAGATTTTCCTTTATTAAGTTGTCAGATGATTAAAGATAATTTAATACATCTTCCCCAAGTTCTGTTATTTTATAGAGTCTACCCTGTTTAAAATCTTCATTTAAGCAAACAACTAAATTTTCTTCCTTTAATTGTTTCAAATATCTACTCACATGATGGATACTAATATTTGTAGACTTAGAAATTTTAGAAGGAGTTTTTATTTTATTTTTCAAGTCCTTTAAAACTTTTTCCCTACATTTACTCCTTTGAATTATAGCTATTCCCTTAATAAGTTCTTTTTCCATAATATATTAAATAATTGCAAAACTTAATATTTTTAGGTGCATTCTACTTGCACAACATATACACAACATTTATATATAATAATAACAAAAATAATTTTAAAGTCTAAAATATTCTTATCCAATATAAAAAATGGACTGAATGAATAATTATTATTTTATTTTGATAATGGATAATAAGTGCTATTAAATTATTATAAATTAGAAACAATTTCTTAATAGTAATATTATAAGTTTATAATACTTTACTTATGGAATATTAAGAGTTTAATATAATTTAATGTATTTTTCAGTCTTGTCTAAGAAAATTTTCATATCAGACTGGTTAATAACTATCCATTCTTGATATAAAATTGTCTACTCTGAATTGAATTTGTTCAAGTTCAGTTGTTAATAAAATATGATTATTTTTACAATAAATAAAATTAAAATGGAGAGATCAAGTATGCAAATAGAATGTAAATGTGGAAGTACAGATATTCTTTTTGCATTTTTTATTTCATTTGTTTTTCTATTATTTCAAAAGATTTATATAATATATTAAGTAATTAATTGCATTAAAAATAATTATAGTATTTTGCTTAACTTTATTAACATAATATATTATCATTAAATTTTTAAAAAAGTTTAATATCACTTTAAATTAAAATTTGAATAATTTAAAGAATAATTTTTAATAAAAATTTTTAAATAAATGTTATAAAAGTTTGGAGAAATGTTATAAAAGTTTGGAGAAGTACTATAATATAGGAGGAATAATGTTAAAAAAATATCCAATAATTAAAAAAAATTATCATTTACAAATTGAGAAACATTTTAAAGACAAAATGATTCTTAAAAAGAAACATGATAGTATTTGTATTATAGAATCTGATCTTTTCGAAGTTTTGAAATTATGTAACGGTTTGAGAAGTTTGAATGAAATTATCAAGGTTTTATCTGAAAAATTTAATGAACCAATTGATGATATCCAAAAACAATTGATAGATCTTTTTGAAATATTTGAATATATTGAATTATTAGATAATCCATCTGAAAAACAACCTTTGATTACATATTCTAAAAGTGGTATTTATCCAACTCATTTAGATGTTGAGGTTACTAATCATTGTAATCATAATTGTATTCATTGTTTCAATGATAGTAGTCCTCATAAAAAGAATTTTATTGATGTGGATAAATACATTAATTTATTATCAAATTTAAAGGAACGCGGATTAAAATATATTCTTTTAACTGGTGGTGAACCATTAACTCATCCAGATATTAATAAATTGGTTGAATTTAGTTGTACTAATTTTGCAAAAGTGAACTTGAATACAAATGGATTTTTATTAAATCGTCATATTGAATTTTTTAAAAAATTTTCAAATTTAGAAGTACAAGTTACTCTTAATAGTTCAGAACCAGACATTCATGAAAAATTTTGTGGTGTTAATATTCCTGGTCTTCATAGTACAGTTGTAGAAAATATCAAGTTAGCTATTGATAATGATATTGAAATTAATTTAGCTATGAATATAATACCTGAAAATGTAGATGATATTCTAAACACAGCTTATTTGTCTAAAGAATTAGGGTGTAATACTTTTAGATTATCTGAAATTGAAGTTAGTGGGCGTGCTACATCTGATCTGTTTGTCGATATGAGTTCTAAAAAAATTGAAAAGATATATAATAAATTAAGTGAAGAACTAGGTATTGAGTATGTACTCAATTTAAGCGAGAGAAGGGCATTTGAATGCCTTGATCGTGCAAATTGTGGTATTATGAGTTCCTTCGTTGCAATATCTGCAGAAGGCAATATCAGATTTTGTTCATTTGCACAAGATTATTTAAATTTTAATAATATATTTAATATAGACATTGATGAATACTTTAAAACAATCGATACTCTTCAATCACATACTATACAAGAACCTGTTGAAGAGTTGTGTACAGATTGTAAATTTTATGATCATTGTTCTCATTGCATTTACAAAGCATTAAAAAAATATGATGAAATTGGTTCTGAATGTAAATGGGGAGAATCAATGATTGTGAACCATTTCATCGAAGAAATTAAAAATTTACAAGGAGGTAAAGTCTATGAAGCTTGAATTTTGGCCTGTCCCTATTTGGACCCGTGCTTGTGGCGGCGGATCACATTGTTGGAATTAAATTTTACAATGTCAAAATTTAATAATTTAATATAATTTTTTTATTTTTTTAAGGCTATTTGTTTGTTTAATTATTTGAAAAACATGAATTATCTTTAATCATCATAATACTTACAAGTACTATTCCTTGAATTTTTTATTTTTTGCAATACTTATGATTCTGTTTATTATTATTGGTGGAAGAATGGTAATAACTAATTTTATTACTATTGGCACATTTGTTGCATTTTTAACACATCTTGAGATGTTTTTTTCACCAATTACTCAAATATCCATGCTTTATGCTGAATACAAATCATCTACTCCAGCAATCAAATCATCTACTCCAACAATTGGTGGATAAAAGAAATAAAAGATTCAAAAATTGAAAAATCAGGAGATCAGAAGTTAAATATCACAAATGGGGAGATAGTTTTTAATAAGGTTGATTTTGCTTATAGGGATAATAAAGTAATAGAAGATTTTAATGCCCAGTTAGTATGGGTTTAAATTATATTGTTAGGGAAAATGGAGCAGATAAATCCACAATCATGCAGTTAATATGTGGATTGTAGAAGATATATGAAGGAATAGTAACTATATGATCAGGATATAAATTAAATAGGATCTACAAACTTACTTAGCAATGTTTCCATTGTTTTTTCACGTCCTTATCTTTTTAAAGGATCAATTTATGAGAAAATACTTGTTGGTAATTTGAAGACTAGTGAAAAAGATGTTGAGAAGGTTTGTAAATTAGTTGAATTAGATACTTTTATCAATTGTAAAAAAGAGGGTTATGATTATGATGTTAGTGAGGCGGAACAGTTTTTATCAAGTGGTAAAGGACAAAAAGTTGCTTTAACAAAGGTACTTATAAGAAATATTCCAATTTTATTATTATATGAGGCTATTGAATCTATTAACGAATAAACAAGGAATATAATTAATAATATGCTTAATAAACTTAAAAATGAGACTATAATTGTAACTACTCATAATTTAGAAGAAATAATACTTAATAGTAATGTTATAAAAATTTAATAAAACATGTCTTAAAAATATAGATATTTTAAAATATTGGATATTTAAGATTGTTTTTGGACGTGTCGCATCAAAAAAATTATTAGAAGATTTTCTTGAAAGAATACTTAATATAAAAGTTGAAATAGCACAAATTATTAATAATGAAATAGTTCGAGAAATATTGGCTGCTAAAAGTTCAATTTTAGATTTAGCTATTATAACAAAAGATGGACATATAATAACTATCGAAGTCCAAAATGAACATCTTGTGGGAATGGAAAGGAGACTAAAACATTATTCTGATAGATTAGGTTCTATACTACTTGAAAAAGGAGATGATTACGGGGGGTGGGGAACAATGTTTTCCACCCTTATTTTTAATTTATTAGACATATTTTCTATTATTTTAATTATATTCCTACTAAAAAATACTTTTTTTATTTATTAATGAATTTCCGTTTATTTATCATACTTTTCACTTATTTTAAATCCATCTCTAATATTCTCATACATAAAATATCACCTCAAAAAAGTTTCACTTATGATACTATCTATTAAAAACATCTTATATATACTTTACTACATTAAAAGAATATTAAAATTAGTATAAATTATTATAAAATGCAATATATGAAAATTATCCTATTAAAAATCCGAATTTAATTTTTTGCCCGTGTTCACTACAGTTAATAAAAATGATGAGAAATTTTTAAATATGATGAAAAATAAAAGAAGTTATTAAAGTGTAGGAATTGAGAGTTACAAGAAAATAGGATGTTATAAAGCGGTGAATTCTATTAAATTAGTTTAATATTTGCTAAGAAAAAGTAATTATTATATAAAATCGTTTATATTTAAATTAAATGGAAAAATATTGTTTATATATTTAAATAAGCCTCGATAGAATTGTCCCCCCCATATAACTAATTTTAAATTAATATTTTAAATTAATATTTTAAATTAATATTTTAAATTAATATTTTAAATTAATATTTTAAATTAATATTTTAATAATGTTTATTTTTATTTATTTTTAAAAAAATTATTTATTAAGAATTTTATCAAAACAACTATAATTATTTAATTAATAATAATTAAATAATGATTTAATTAAAATATAAGTGGAAAAAATAATTTTTGTAATTAATCTTTTATTTTTAAAATACTTTATTTTTAAAAATTTTAATTAATAATTTATTAATTTTTTAAATTATAAATTTTATTATTTTATTTTTAAAAATAAGAATTATAATATTTTTAATTAGAAAATTAATAATTAAAATTCGAAAATTAATAATTAAAATTCGAAAATTAATAATTAAAATTCGAAAATTAATAATTAAAATTCATTTTTAAAAACTTAATTATTGAATGTGTTCAATTAGAAAAACGAAGTTTTTCTCTACTTACAAACATTTTTAATACACTATAGTGATATTTATATTTATATTTATTTATGCTCATGCACACAACATATTACAAATTTATAAAAATCAATTAAGTTAAATGTAGATATCATTATATTAATAAGTAATGCAAATACTTCTAAGATAATTATAGATATTTTCAATTTAACTTAATTAAAAATTTTGTAATGTAATGTGTGCATGAGCCTTAATTAAATAATGATATTTAATTAAAATACAATATTATTATTTTTGGGTGTGGAGATGAGAGGAGAATTATTTGACGAGATAGTTTCTATTAATATTAAAGATAATCAGAAAGCAATAGCTTTAAATCAGAAAAGTCATTTTGGAAAATTAGAGGGCGATATTTTAGAGCTTTCTCTTATTGAGGGATGTTATCTTTTAGAAAAAAGTCGTTTGAAAATTTATTTTAATGATGAAAAAATCGCTTATGAATTTTTAATATCTTTAATTAGGGATAAAGGATTGTATGGTAAATATATTGTTTTTAGAGATTTAAAAGATAGAGGTTATATTATCAAAGCAGGATTTAAATATGGTTCTGAATTCAGATTATATGAACGGGGTAAATCTCCTGGTGATGGGCATTCACATTATTTAGTTAAGATAATATATGAATTTGAAGATTTAAAGACTTCAAATCTTTCAAGTTATGCAAGGGTTGCTCATGGCGTAAAAAAAAGTTTGATTCTTGCAGTAATTGATGAAGATAAAGATATTACGTATTATACTTTAAAATGGATGAAACCTTAATTTATCCTCTGAAATCTTAATTTATCAGTACATACAAAATTAATAATCATAATCTAAAAAAAGTTTTAATAAAAATTTTTTAATTAATTTTTAGGGGTTAATAAAAATTAAATAATATTACATCTATTTAAAAATTTAATTGCTTAAAAACATTGCTTATCAGACTATAATAAAAAAAAATAAATATTAATCATGTAAAACAAAGTGATTCTAATGCACCTAAATAAAGAAGAAGAAAAAATGTATCAAGGAGAATATGGAATCACTATCTCTAAAAGCATGGAGATATTAGTTGCATTAGGAGATATTTATGAAGCACCTTCTCTTGTAGATATAAGTTCTGCTCAAGTTTCTGGAGTATCATATAAAACTATTGGTGAAGCAGGTTTAGAATACTTAGAAGAATTATCTAAAAATGAAATTAATCTTGTAAATATTCCTTCAACTCTAAATCCTGCAGGTATAGACTTAGA
Organism: Methanobrevibacter sp.; assembly: GCA_031289975.1. GTDB lineage: Archaea > Methanobacteriota > Methanobacteria > Methanobacteriales > Methanobacteriaceae > Methanovirga. The sequence goes on from JAITOM010000385.1 coordinate 8,699, forward strand.
CAATTGGAAATCATTTGGTTTTCCAAAGGAATTTAGTAAGAAACAGAAAAGAATTGTAGAAGCCTATGGAAAACTTGGAATAAGTGAAACATGCACATGCACTCCCTATTTAATAGGTAATGTTCCTCGTTTAGGAGACCATGTTTCATGGTCTGAATCCTCTGCAGTCGCATATTTAAATTCTGTGATTGGTGGTAAATCAAATAGAGAAGGTGGTCCAGCAGCTTTAGCATCAGCTATTTGTGGAAAAACTGCTATGTATGGTTATCATGAAAATGAAAATAGAGTTGCAACAACTATTTTTGATTTAGACATTGAAATAGCACACCTTGATTATGGAACATTAGGTTATATAGTTGGTAGAGAAGTAGGTGATGGTGTTCCTTACTTCAAACTAAAAAATAAATCTACAAATAATGAATTAAAGTCTCTTGGAGCTGCTTTAGCTTCATCTGGTGCAGTTGCATTGTATCATATTGAAAATGAAACTCCAGAATATGTGTTTGCTAAAAATGATGAGGATTTTAAATCTCTTGAGAGGATATCAATAAACAAGGAAGATATTTTAAATACAAAAGAAAAACTATCAACCACAAGCGAAGATGCTGATTTAGTATGTTTAGGATGTCCACATGCTTCTTTAGAAGAAATTAAAGAAATAGCAATGTTTATTAAAGGAAAAACAATTAAAAATCAATTATGGATCTGTACATCCATTAATATTAAAGCATCCTCTGATAGAATGGGTTATACAAAAATCATAGAAAATAGTGGAGGACATATAGTCCTTGATACATGTATGGTTGTAGCTCCAATTGAAGAGATGGGATATAAAAATATTGGTGTGAATTCTGCAAAAGCAGCTAACTACATACCAAGTATGTGTGGTCTAAATGCAATATATGATAACTTTGAAAATCTCATAAAATTCAAATGAAGTTAATGATTAATGTACTTCCCTTTGGTACTATAAACTTCTCCATTATCCATAACAAGTTCTCCTCGAACTATAGTCATAATAGCTATTCCTTTATACTTCATACCTTCAAATGGACTGTACTTTGCTTTGGTATAAAAATTATCAAGGTTTAATTTACCTTCTTTTTTAATATCTAAGACTGTGAAATCAGCATCATACCCAATAGCTATTTTTCCTTTACCTTTAATATTAAAAGTTTCAGCTACATTGTTGGAAAATCTATCAATAACAGTCTTTAAGTCAACATTACCCTTATTTACTTGAGTAAGTAAAAGAGGAACACTTGTTTCCAAACCTGGAATTCCTGATAATGAATTTAAAACTCCTTTATTTTTATCATGTAAAATATGTGGAGCATGATCACTTCCAAGTATATCAATATCTTTCAATTGATTAATATCTAAATTTTCATTGATTGGTCTAAGTGGAGGGTTTGTTTTAGCTATTGTTCCAAATTTATTAAATGCCTCATTTGTAAGAAGTAAATGATGAGGACTTACTTCAGTACTTACTAAATCCGTTCTTTTAAAGTTTAAAACAGATTTTAATCCATTATTTGTACTTAAGTGACAAATATGGATAGGAACATTATATTTTTCACTTAATATTAATCCTTGATTGATTGATGTAATTTCACAACGACTATCCCTAATATAACTATAATCAATAGCTGAAATTTCTTTATCTCTAAGGAATAATGTGTTTTCCTCAATTATTTTCTTATTTTCACAATGTAAACTCAACTTATAACGATCATTCATTTCTTTATTTAATAAGGATACAATCTTAAAATTTTCTTCTATTTCATGATTGGAATATAAATCCATGAACATTTTAAATGAAATTGGTTTAAGTTTAGCTATTTTTCTTATTTCATCTAAATCATTAATTCCACTATGAAGTCCAAAATCAACCACACTCTTACTTTCACCAATTTTTATCTTATCTTTAAAATTCTTATAAGTGTTTGTATTTGGTTTAGTATTTGGCATATCACATACTGTAGTAAAACCCCCATTTGCTGCAGCCATCGACCCAGTTTTAAAATTTTCTTTTTCATGAAATCCAGGATCTCTAAAATGTACATGTGAATCAATGAATCCAGAAGATAAAATATTATAATTAATATCAACAACATTTTCTCCAGTGATAGGGCTTTTTGATATGGCTTTTATCTTTCCATTTTCAATCCCAATAAAATACTGAGATATTTCACCAAGTAACTTACAATTCTTTAAAACCAAATCCATTATAAAAACTCATATATTTATATAAAAATAGTATAATAAAACAATTATTTAGTATATAATGATGTAAATTTATAATATCTCATCTTTTAAAAAGTTTTAATACCTTTATAAGATCAATACAGCACTAAAAAAGACTTTTATTTACACAATACATCCAAGTAAAAATTTGAAGAATAAATTTATCAGTTTAACATTTTAAAGCCCCAATAAAGCCTTATCAGTTGAATTTGGTATATCTCAAAAAATTCCAGGATTAATCTTTTTGAGACTCCTCTATCTTTAGATAAGAAAATATAAAAGAAATAGGGAGTTTCTTGAAATTTTAGGTTTTATATAAATAAGGATGCAAATTTTTACAAAGCTTTAAATTGATAAAATATTTTATTTTCGCCATTAACTAAATGTAAATAAATTGTATGGGATTTAATGTATTCTTACTATTCCATTTTCATTATCAAAATGTTTATCAAATGACACTATTTCTTTTATTCCTAAATCTTTCATAATAGCTATATAAATGCCATCAAATAAAGGTAACCTTTTTTCATGTTCTAAAACTTTTAAAAATCCTTTATAATAGGAATCTGTATCATTTAGAATTATGAAATTATTGGTCATGTCGTAAAATACTTTTTTTAATAAATCTTTATGCTGTTTCAGTTTTACATTTAAAACTGTTATAACTTCAGGAATAATTAAATTAGATACTATTTTTTCATGCTCTCTTATATTATTCCATATCTTAACAGCCCTATCATGATATTCATGTTCTTTTATATATAAATTTATCATGAAATTAGCATCTAAGAAAATCATTTGATATTCATCTCTTTTACAATTCTTACATCTTCAACAGCTTTAACAGGATTAAATGGTTTTTCACTTTCTGGAACAGTCCCTATACCTATTAAATCATCTGTTTTTAATTTTTTATACTTTTCTTGAAATTCTTTGGGTGTTTTTGGTCTCATTACTTCTAAACGTCCTTTGCTGAGTCTTTTTACTTTGTCTTCCATATTTTCAACTGAATTTATATCAGCATTTTGAATTAATCGCCTTATGGTATCTGATTGATTAAAACCGTTAATTTAATTAAATTGTCTAGTTTTTCCCTTTCTTCTCTACCTAAATAAACAGACACAGGCTTATTTTTTGGATTTTTACTTTTTTGTATTGTCATGACTTTCAACCTCTAATTTTACCAACAATGTAATATAACATATACCATTATTTTGTATTATATAATATTTGAATATATCCAAAAATAAGAGCTTGAAAATTTTTCTGAAGTTTTAAAAATATTATTATTCAAAAAGTGTTATAAATGTAAGATATATCATTTTTTCATGAAAAATTGAAAAACTCTATATCTAAACTTCAATTTGCCATTTTAAAGAGAAACTCCAATAAATAAATAATTTTTTAAATTAAAAAAAGATCTTTAATTATTTAAAATAATCATGATCTAAACAGTCGTTTTAAATAATATAATTAAATAATTCATCCGAAATAATTATTATGTCTGTTATTCTCTTATTTATAAATTTGGTTCAATTAGAGAGTGTCAATGAGTGTAAAGGTTTTGTAAATTTTGGATTTTCACATATGAAGAAAATTCAAATCTTGATAAATCTCCACAAAAGTTCACACTCCCCTCAATTAGAAATCTCCATATATAATTAATGATTAATATATGGTCATTTTGTAAAAGTTTTTAAATTTTGGATAATGATTTTTTTATTAAATTATTCAAATTTTAATTTATAAAATTCCATAATTTTAAATTTTAAGTAATACTAATATATTTTAATTAATATAACTAATTTTGATAAATATATTTTAATAACCCTAAAATAAACATTTTGGTCTTTAAAAATGTTTATAAAATAATTATATATCAAATCAATATATTATATGGCTATTTCAATTTTATCATAGTTTAAGATAGGTTTTTTACTATTTTTCAACCCTTTTTCAAAGTAGATGAATCCTTCTTTAGCTAATCGGGTTACTTTGTTTTGCACATTACTTTGATCTTTTTCTACTTTTAATGCTAATTCTCTTACAGATTTAGGTTTTTCAGATTTTATCATGCTTAATAATTTAAGTTCAAAATGTCCAAGATTTACATCTTCTGTAATTTTAACATGTTTTTTCTGGACAATTTCATCAGGGTGATTTAAAAAGTACTCCCATTCATCTAAGTCTGTGTACAATTTCATGTTTTCAGAATCTTTTTTAAAAATCCTTTATAATCTTTCTATTGAACCATAAATTTCTTCAAATTCATTTATTAATTCTCTTCCAGTCATTTCTTTTATTAAAGTTAATTTCATCATAACAATTCCTCTTTTAATTCATCTATATTTAATTTCTTCATATTTTTTGAAACATTTAATAGCACTTTAGAAAAAGTTTAATCAAAAAAATTAACCAATAATAAAAATTATAATCTTGTAACACTTAAAATTTGGACAAAACTATCCAATAAACATTTCCAAACTTTTTAGAAAACGGGAACGAAAGTTTCCTAAGTTGCCTTTTCCAACAAGAGTTTGATCAAAAAAATAACCTTAAAAATAAAGATTATTTTAACAAACTCATTAAATATTTAAAAATTGCAGAATAAATTAATTCTCTTTTATCAATGACATAAACCCTAATTTCATAATTTTTAATCCTGTAAAGAATTCTATAGTTTCTGACTCTTAGAGACCTGTAATTTTTTAATTTATTTCTTAAAGGTTTACCTTTTAAAGGATTTTTCTTTAATTCCTCCAATGATTTTTTGATTTCGCT
>JAITOM010000013.1 GCA_031289975.1 Methanobrevibacter sp.
AAGTAAATATAAGTCAAAGAAAAAAACATGGTATATACTACACACCAGAAACCATAACTAAATATATTTGTGAAAATACTATAATTCCTTATTTAAGTAAGAAAAAGAAAACTGATACAATTAAGGACTTAATAAAGGAGTATAAAGATGATTTACAGGTTTTGGAAGATAAATTAAAAAATATTAAAATTCTTGATCCTGCTTGTGGTAGTGGAGCATTCCTAAATAAAGCAGTTGATACATTAATGGATATTCATATTGCTTTGCATGATTATAAATATCAGGACAATGATAATGATTTAAAACCATTTTTTGATGATGTTGATAGCAGAAGAAATATATTGCTGAATAATATTTATGGTGTGGATTTAAATAAGGGATCGGTTGAAATAACTAAGTTAAGTTTATTTTTAAAGGTGACACAAAGTGAAGATAAACTACCAAACCTTGATAAGAATATTAAATGCGGAAATTCATTAATTGATGATCCTGATTTTGCAAGCAATGCTTTTAATTGGAATGAAGAATTCTTTGATGTGTTTCAGGATGGTGGTTTTGATGTGGTTGTAGGTAATCTTCCTTATGTTAATGCTAAACTGTTAGTTGAAAAAAATCCTATTGAAAGAGAATATTTGCTAAATTCAGGAAAATATAAAACTCTTCATCAAAAATGGGACTTATATATTCCTTTTGTTGAAAAAGGATTAGAGTTATTAAAAGAAAAAGGAATTTTTTCTATGATAATTCCATGTCCATTTGTAAATCAAATTTATGCTAAATTATTAAGAGAAGAGATTTTTGAAAAATATAATCTCATTAAAATAGTAGATTTATCAAAAGAAAAAATATTTGCTGATGCAAATGTAAAAAATTGTGTTCCTATAATAGAAAATGATAAAAACAAAAATAACACAATTATAGCAACAATTAAAAATAACATCATTGAAAATGTATTAAGCAAGAATAGTAATGAATTAATCCCTGATAAAAAAACATTTATTTATAACCTTTCAACGGTTCCTAAATTACAAAAAGACTTTTTCAAATATAAAACACTTGGTGACTTTTGTTATATAAGTAAAGGCATGGTTTTAAATGCTGATGAGAAAATAGCTAAGGGAGAATTTATAAAAGCTGATTTAATAGCTGATTCTAAGGATGACACATATAAAAAACAGTACATTGAAGGTAAAAATCTTGAAAGATATAAAATTAATAAAATAAGATTTCTTGAATGGGATAGTGATAGAGTACCTTCTAAAATATGTCGTCCTACTTTTAAGGAGCTATATGAAAATGAAAAAATAGTTATAAATAAATTAGGGGAGATTAAAGGAAGTTATGATAATGAAAACCTTTATTGCGATCAAACCATCAGAATAGCTATTTTATGGAAAAATTTAAAAGGAATTGATAATAAAAGCATTAATAATAGTGTTAAACGATATAATATAGTTAATAGGGATGAATTAGAAGAAAATTCTAAAAACATTGAATTGAAATATTTATTATCAATATTAAATTCAAATATGGGGAAGTTTTTTATTAATAGTATTCGTGGAGGGTGTAATATTGATATAAATCCCGAATACCTTAAAAAAATCCCTGTTCCTGAAATATCATTAGAAAAACAAAAATCAATTGTAGAAAAAGTTGATAGGGTAATAAATTCTAATATAAAATCATCTGAAGAAATTAAATCTTTTCACAAGTATTTAATAAGTGATTTTAAAATCATTAAAATTAATAATAAACTAACAGATTATTATACTTTATCATTTGAAGAGTTATATTCTGAAGTGAAAAAACAATATAAAGAAATCACAAGGAAAGAAAAAGATAAATTAGAAAATGAATATAATATTTAGTATTGAAATTATTCAACCTTTACAAATCCTAATAGCTAAGATCGATGATGAAATAGATAAAATTGTTTATAAATTATATGATTTAACTGATGAAGAGATAAGAATGATTGAAAAATTTTAACTGAAATAGCTATTTTTCATAATTAAGCTATTTTTCATAATTAAGCTATTTTTCATAATTAAAATATATGGTTATTAATGGAAAAGTTATTATAGTCATTTTGGAAAAGTTCTTAAATTTTGGACGATAATCTTTTTTATTAAATTATTTAATTTCAAATATTAATTTATAAAAATCTGTAATTTTAAATTTTAAATAATATAAATTTATTTTAATTAATATAACTAATTTTAAACTAATATCTTTTAATAATATTTAATTTTAAAAGAATTATTTATTAAGAACTTTATCAAAAATAATATAAATTTTAAAGTAATAATTTTTTTATTAAATTATTTAATTTTAAATATAAATTTATAAAAATCTACAATTTTAAATTTTAAATCATAAAAATTTTTATTTATTAATATACATAATTTTAAACTAATATTTTTTAATAATATTTATTTTTAAAAAAGTTATTTGCTAAGAACTTTATTAAAATCACCATAAAATGGAAAGTTAGTATGATCATTGAAAAACTCACATTAAAAAATTTTAAATCTTATTTAGACACAACAGTTGATTTCCAACAAGGAATTAATATGGTTATTGGGGAAAATGGTGCGGGTAAATCAACTATATTGGAAGCAATTAGTTTTGCTTTGTTTAAAAAACATGCTGGAATTTTAAATGATTTAATTAAATTAGATAAGAATAAAGATGTAGAAAAAAGAAAAAAAATGTCTGTTACTCTTGAATTTAGGTCTAATGGAATTTTATATAGAGTTAAAAGGGAAAGAACTAAAACATCTTCAAAAGCCCTATTATTCATGGAGGATAAAGATTCTTCAAATGAAGATAATGACTTTGTAAGGATAGTTTCTGGGGATAATGAAGTCAATAAAGAAATTCAAAATATAATAGGGTTGGATTCCGAACTCTTTTTAAATGCCATATATATAAAACAGGGAGAAATAGCTAATTTAATTTCAAAAACTCCATCAGAGAGAAAAAAGCTAATATCTAAACTCTTAGGGATAGAATCTTTAGAAAAAGCTTGGAAAAATAGCTTACAAATTATACATAATTATGAAAATAAAAAAATAGAACTTAAAACTTTAGTTGATGCAAGTACACAATTTGGGAAAGAATTAAAAGATAAAAAACTAATTTGTTCGGGATTAAACTCTGAAAAAAAGAATTTAATGAATAAATTAATTGAATTACAAAAATTTAACAAAGAAAAAATTCTTGAAAAAGAAAATATGAGTTCTGAGAAATCTGTTTTCGAAACCTTAAACTTAGAATTAAAAAATGAGTGTGATAATCTTCAAAAAACAAAATCTGATAAAGAAGTATTTGACAAACAATTAATAGAAATTAATAAAGTTGAAGAGGATATGGATAAACTTAAACCAAAAGTAGATAAACTCCCAATTTATGAAAATTTTTTAATAAGCTGTAAGGAGATTAGAAACTTAAAAGAAAAACAAATTAGACTAAAAAAACAGCTTGAAGATGTTAATAAATATGGTAAAATTTTAGAAAAAGAAAAACCATTATATGAAGAATATAAAATTTTAGAAAAGGATTTAAACAGACTTAATGAAAGAAAAAATGAGATAAATAATAAATTACAGTTAATGGACAAAGATATTGAAACTATAAAAGATCTTGAAAAGGAGATAAATGAAGATAAACATGAGATAGATAACTTCTCTAAAATCATAAAAGATAAATTATCAATTGAAGCAGATGATTTTGAATCTTTAAATAGATTTTTAGAAGAGAATAAAATAAAAATTCAGGAAAAAAGTAACAATCTTCAGAATACAAACTCCTCTAAAAATCAGGAAATATCAAGTTTAAAAGAGAAGATTAGAGTTGTTAGGGAAGATAAAAAACAACTTGAAAAAGTTGAAAATGAATGTCCAGTATGTAAATCTGAGATTTCTCTTGAAAAAAGAAATCAATTGAATGATTCATACAAGTCTGTAATTGCTAAGAGTACTAAAACTATTGATGAGATTAATAAAGATATTAAAAAGCTTTCTTCTCAAAAAGATTTTTTATTGAATAAGTTAAATGAAATTGATGGATTTATCAAAGAATCTCAAAGTTATAAACTTAAAAGTGAAACTTTAATTAAAAATCTGAATAAAAAAACTGAACTTGAAAAAGAAGTTAAGAGTGAAAATGAGAAGCTTGATCTTGGAAAGATTTTAACCTTAATAAAAGATAAAGAAGAAAAATTAGAAAATATAAAAGAATCCAATCATAATTATTTGGAAGCAAAAGGTTCTGTTAAAGCATTAGAAAAACCTTTTGTGATTACTAATGAGTTAGTTAAGATTGAAAATTCACTTGATAGGGAAGTTGAAAATATTAAATCTATCAGGGAAAAAGACAGTTTTCTCTCTTCAAATATAGCTGAAGAAAAATTAAAAGAGAGAATAAATGATTTAAAACAATCTAATGATAAATATAAACATTTAGAAGGTATTTTAACAAATAAAAAAGTTGTTACATCTCAAATAGAATCAAAAGAAAAAAACATCATTGAAACAATGACTAAAATTGATAAGATAAATGCCGATCTTGAAGTTTCTAAATATGATGAATTTGAGTACAACAAAAATATTAGGATCATTAATTCAAACACTGAAAAAATAAATGAAAGCACTGAGAAAATTGCTAAGTTGGATGGTGAGATTAGTCAACTTACAAATTCAATTAAAAATTTAGAAGAAAAAGTTAAAGATAGTGATAAAAATAAACAGGAACTTGAAAATGTATCCGATTTCTTAAAACTCCTTAAACATATTAGAGAATTATTTAGTAAAGATGGTATTCAAAAGGATTTAAGATCACATTCAAAACCTCTAATTGAAAAATATACTAAAGAGTACTTTGAGAAATTTAATTTTAGTTACAATGAGCTATATCTTGATGAAGATTATGATATCACTGTTTTCGGAGCCTATGGTGAAACTAAATTAGACATGGTTAGTGGTGGTGAGAGAATTGGTATTGCATTATCACTTAGATTTGGAATTACAAAAGCAATATCAAAAGGAAATATTAACACCATATTATTGGATGAACCAACAATACACTTAGATGATTATAGGAGAAATGAACTAATTGAAATTATAGGAAATGTAGATATTCCACAAATGATCATTGTTACTCATGATGATGAACTTGAAAATGCTGCTGATAAAGTTATAAACGTTGAAAAAGATGAAGGGGTATCTAAAATAATCATTGATTAAATATTTGATAATTATAGTGTATGAAATAATGTTTGTAAGTAATAGTAATTATAAAATGAAGTATTATATTAAATTTTTAATTAAAAATATTATAAGAGGATTCTCGCTTAATAACTTTTTAATTTTTTTTATTATATATCAAATTTTTCTCCTAAAAATTCAATACATAGAAATTTTAAATCTTCTGTTTCTAATAAATATTATATACAAACATTAAATTAAAATTAAGTTATTAAACAATGTTTACATTTAGATTAAAATTATATTATAAATTTATATTCTTTTTAAAAATTAAATTAATAATTTAAAACTTAATTAAAATCAAAACCTTGAACTATTGGACAACCATCTATAAAATAGTGTCTAAAAGAAAATATTATTATTGTATTATATTCTTCCAAAAAAAACAGTTAGTGATTCAATAGCTATTTAAATAATTAAAGTAAATCTATTAAATTAAATAATATAAAATACTCAACTTCATATTATTAACTTGTTAATATTCCAATATATTAATAATTATACATTATTTTATATCATTGATAATAATAAAAGAATAAGGGAATGTAAAAAGTTATTTACAAAGATTAAATAATTATTTCACTTATTATATGAAGTAAACAGTTTTGAAAGTCTCACACCCTAAATTTTCAAGACCCTCAAATCATTAAATCAACTATTAAAATTAGTTTAA
>JAITOM010000023.1 GCA_031289975.1 Methanobrevibacter sp.
ATCATTGATAAACATAAATTCTTTTTAGAAAATTCTAATCTTTTCCAATGACGATGTAATTCATCAGCCCATAATCCAAATTTCATTCCATAGGTTGTAGGAATTGCATGTTGACCATGTGTTCTACCAATACAAACCCTATCAATGTTTTCTCTTGATAAATTTAGAATAATATTTGTTAACTTTTCAAGTTTATCTTTTAAAATAGCTATTGATTCATTAAACAATAATGAATTTGAACTATCAATAATATCATTGGAAGTAGCTCCAAAATGAACATATTCTCCAGCATCACCGTTGCATTGTTCTTTTAATCCTTCAATTAAAGCAGCTATATCATGATTTTTTTCTTTTTCAATTTCATTTACTCTTTCCAATTTCACATAATCTGTATTTGCTTTAGATTTAATCTCCATTGCAACATCTTTACTTATTATTCCAAGTTCAGCTTCTGCTTGTGCTAATGCAGATTCAATATCCAACATTTTCTGTAGTTTATTCTCTGTTTCCCAAATATTTTTCATTTCTGCTGTTCCATATCTAAATTCAATTGGATGAATTGCCATTTTAATTTTCTCCATGATTTAACTATTCTATTATATTTCAAACCTTTAAATGTCCTTAATAATATTATATTTATATTAATAATAAGATGAATAATAGGATGCATTTAATTAACTTATTTAAATAATTCACATATAGTGGTTTTGATAAAGTTCTTAATAAATGAATTTTTTTAAAAATAAATATTATTAAACTATATTAATTTAAAATTCTTTATATTAATTAAAATATATTTAAATTATTTAAAATTTAAAATTATTAATTTTTATAAAGTAATATCAAAAATTAAATAATTTAATAAAAAAATTTTTCATCTAAAATTTAAGAACTTTTCCAAAATGACTATAAAGAAAATCTTTCAGATTTTCTAATTGAACAAGTTCAATAATGAGATTTTTTAAATTATACAATAAATGTTAAATTTTTAATTAAAAAAATTATAAATTCTTATTTTTAAAAATAAAAAAATTATTATTTAAAAAATGAAATTTTTAAAAATAAGATATTTAAAAATAAATGATTAATTACAAACATTTTTTACATCCCCATATATTAATTTTTAAATATTAACTTTTAAAGAGTTTTTAATTATTAAATTTTTTATTTATTTTTACATTCATGATTATAAAATATTTATTTTAAAATTATATTACTTAATAGTAATTATTTTTTATAATAAAAGAATTTAAATTTTTTATTTGAATAATTTTCTATTTTCAAGTTAGAAAAATGAAATTTTTCTTCATTTATAAATTGTATTAAATTTTAAAGGTTTATTTTTTAAAAATAGAAAAATTATTTTTTAAGATGTAGTGGTTTTGATAAATAACTTTTTTAAAAATAAATATTATTAAAATATATTTATTTAAAATTAGTTATATTAATTAAAATATATTTATATTATTTAAAATTTAAAATTATAGATTTTTATAAAGTAATATTTAAAATTAAATAATTTAATAAAAAAAATTATCATTTTAAAATTTAAGAACTTTTCCATAATGACTATATTTTATAAATAATTATAAATAATTAAAAGTACAAAATCATTCTATTATATTTTATATAACATGATTTTAATATATTTTCATGCTAATCATAGAAGTTGTTTATATGGATTCTAAAAAAATTCAAATGCCGCGAATATTTCATATTGGTTCTGGTGTAATAAATGAAACTGGGGATATATGTAGGGATTTAAAGATTGATGGTAATCTTTTAATTGTTACAGGTGATCTAACCCAAAAAATAGCTGGTATTTTAGTTAAAGAAACATTGGAAAATTCAGATTACAATGTTTCAGTAGTTAAAATAGATGATGCAACAGAAAAATCAGTGCAATATGTTGAAGATAAGGCAGATGATATATCATTAATCTTAGGGGTTGGTGGAGGAAAAGTTGTAGATGTTTCTAAAATGGCATCTAAAAATAAGAATATAGATTTCATATCTATACCAACTTCAGCTGCTCATGATGGAATAGCTTCTCCTCTTGCCTCTATAAAACAAAAAAATCAGAATTCATTATCATTATATGCTCAAGCTCCAATTGGAGTAATAGCTGATACAGATATTATTAGAAAAGCACCATTTAAATTTCTATCTTCAGGATGTGCTGATGTAATATCTAACTACACAGCTATTAAAGATTGGAAATTAGCTAATAGGTTGCATAATGAATATTATAGTGAATCTGCAGCAGCATTGTCAGAAATGACAGCTAAACTTATTATAAAATCCTCTGATTCAGTTAAAAAAGGATTAGAAGAAAGTGTTAAGTTAGTTGTAAAGTCTTTATTTAGTAGTGGAATGTCCATAAGTATTGCTGGTTCAAGTAGACCAGCAAGTGGTTCAGAACATAAGTTTAGTCATGCACTTGATAAAATCGCAAAGAAGTCTGCTTTACATGGACATCAATGTGGCGTTGGAACTATTATGATGATGCATTTACATGGAGGGGATTGGAAATTCATTAAAAATGCATTAAATGATATTAATGCACCTACAACAGCTTATGATTTAGATATTGACCCTGAAGATATTATTGATGCACTATCAATAGCTCATGAAATGCGTAAAGATCGTTACACTATTTTAGGAGAAAAAGGACTTTCAAGAAGCGCTGCTAAGAATTTAGCTATTAAAACTGGAGTAATATAAACCTGGTGATTATATGATAACATTAATTGGTGAGGATTTAGCAAAAAAAGATTTAGTATTTTTGTTTAACAAAGGTGCTAAAAAATGTGAGGATTGTAGATTTAAAACTTCTTGTGTGGAATCCTTAGAAGAAGGAAGAAAATATAAAATAGTGAATGTGCGAGAAGATCAACATTCTTGCCCAATACATGATAAAAAGAAGGTTAATGTTGTTGAAATTGAAAAATCAAATATAACTACATTTATCGATGCTAAAAAGTCTTTTCAAGGTTCTACACTTAATTATAATGCTCCTGACTGTAATCTTAATTGCATTTATCGTGAATTTTGCTTTCCAGATGGATTAAAAGAAAATGATAAGTGTACAATTGAAAATATTGTAGAAAAACATGTAAATGGCTGTGTTAAAGGATATTCTCTTGTTAAAGTTGTTTTAAAAATCAATGAATAATTTTAATTTATTAAGTTTTAAGGATGAAATTATGAGTTCAGTTAAAAAAAGATTTGAAGCAGTAGCAGAAGAATATGATGAAACAGTTCAATTGAAAATACCATATTATGCTGATTTAATAAAAGCCCTTATTAATTCTATTCCATTTAATAAAGAATATGAATTTAAGGTTTTGGATCTTGGTTGTGGAACTGGTAATATATCAAAATTTATTAAAGAAACTTTTCCAAATAGCTATTTAACCTGCTTAGATTTATCAGAAAAAATGATTGAAATGGCTAAGATTAAATTAAAAGATTACGATAATATTGAATTTCTTAATAACGATTTTCAAAATATTGATTATAAAAATGAATTTGATATGATTGTTTCATCATTGGCTATTCATCATATTGAAAAAGATGAGGGTAAAAAAAAGTTATATTCAAAAATATTTGAAAGTTTAAAAGAAAATGGGGCTTTTTATAATGGAGATGTAGTTTTATCTTCAACTGAATTTGGAATTAATAAAAACAATGAAATTTATAAAGAATTAATATCAAAAAAGCTTTCAAAAGAAAAGGTCAATGAATTAATTGAGAATACAAACAATGTGGATTATCCAGTGAAACTTCTTGATCAATTAAAATGGTTTGAAGAAATTGGTTTTAGAAATGTGGATATTACATGGAAATTATATGGGGTAGCTGTTTATGGTGGGTTTAAATAGCTATTATATGGTTATATTCATCTGAAAGTCTTAATAATCTCTGATTTAAAATTTATTTTAAATTTGTAAATAAATTATAGATTTTTTTATAGTGGTTTTGATAAAGTTCTTAATAAATAACTTTTTTTAAAATAAATATTATTAAAATATATTTATTTAAAATTAGTTATATTAACTAAAATAAATTTATATTAATTAAAATTTAAAATTATAGATTTTTATAAATTAATATTTAAAATTAAATAATTTAATAAAAAAGATTATAATCCAAAATTTAAGAACTTTTCCAAAATTGCTATAATCAAAATATATTTATATTATGGTGATGTAAAAAATGTTTGTAATTAATCATTTATTTTTAAACATCTTATTGTTGAAAATTTATTTTCAACTTAGGAGAATGTATTCTCCGTTTTTATAAATTTCAAATTAATATTAAATTAATTTTTTAAATAATATTTTTTATTTATTTATTTTTAAAAATAATAATTCTAATTTTTTTAATTAAAAATTTGACATTTATGCTGTAATTTAAAAAATCTCATTATTGAACTTGTTCAATTAGAAAATCTTTGATTTTCTTTACTTAAAACTTGTTTTAAGTTAGAAAAAATTTTTTATTTTTTCTTTACTTACAAACATTATTTCATACACTATGATTTAAAATTATAGATTTTTATAAAATGATATTTAAAATTGAATAACTTGATAAAAAAATTATCATTTTAAAGTTTAAGAACTTTTCCATAATTACTATAAATAGAATTTCAAAATTTTAAATTTTATAAAAATCAATCCGATTTAATCTAATTTCAATTATTAAATTTTAATTTAATGAAATTAACAAATATGCTACTGATAAGCAAGATTAGTATCATGATACTAAAGTTTTGCATGATTTTATTCATTTTTGGGTAATTTTGAGGTAATTTTGAGATATATGGATATTATAAACAAAAATATAAGCTATAATATTAAAAATTATGGATAATGATTTGATGGTGATAACATGGAAGAAGATATTATGAATAGATTATCTTTAGGCGTGTCTGAATTTAATGGTTTAATAGAGCAAAATAAGATTTATATTGATAAAACACAATTTATAAAGAAGATGATGGATCAAGGTAGAAAGTATTATTTTCTTTCACGACCAAGAAGATTTGGTAAAACCTTATTTATCTCAACTTTAAAGGATTTTTTTCAAGGGAAAAAAGAATTATTTAAAAATACTTATATCCATGATAACTGGACTGATTGGGATAAATATCCTGTAATAAGAATATCCCTGAAAAAGGCATCTAATGAAAATCCTGAAATATTAAAAGAAGACCTTTTAGTAATAATTGAAAATATTGCTGAGAAGAATAATATTGAATTAAGTGAAAAAGGATCTTATGTAGTTAAATTTGCTCAATTGATTGAAAAATTATCAGGAAATAATAATAATAATGTTGTTGTTTTAATTGATGAGTATGATGCTCCTATTCTTAAAAATTTAAGTAATTTGGGAATAGCTAATAAGAATCGTGAAATATTACAAGAATTTTATAATGTTTT
>JAITOM010000122.1 GCA_031289975.1 Methanobrevibacter sp.
CACAATTTGGAATTTGGATTTTAGCATAAAAGCATTAAGCCCATATACATGTCATTAAACTTTTATCGTCTGTTTTCAATTTTTCAATTGTGAAAATCCATGCTAATTTTACAGTGCCGTAGTTTTGATAAAGTTCTTAATAAATAATTTTTTTAAAAATAAATATTACTAAAATATATTTATTTAAAATTATTTATATCAATTAAAATTAATTTATATTATTTAAAATTATAGATTTTTATAAATTAATATTTGAAATTAAATAATTTAATAAAAAAGATTATCATCTTAAAATTTAAGAACTTTTCCAAAATGACTATAATTGATAAAATGAATAAAATTAATTAATAATATATTTAGGATATAATATTTTGAAGATAAAATATACTATTTAAAAAATAGAGCTTAATTTTGTTCTCCAGGAGTCACTTCAATATTGTAATTTGGATTTTCAATCAGACACTCATCACAATAATTACATGTGTTTATAAACTCGATTTTATTAATCAAATTCATGAGTTCTTCTTTTTTTTCTATATTTGATTTATTAGACCTCAAATTAAAATATTCATTTTTTTTCTTAGGAATCAAACCTAAATCGGTCCCATGTGCTGAACGAGGACATATATAATATTGTCCATTGAATAAAACATTAGCAAAATATCTATTGGGACATTTGAAAAAAATTTCTCTCAATTGTTTGATATTCCTATTTCGTGACTTAAAATTTCCAAAATCAAACCAAGGATTGTTAATCACTTGATATTTAATTTTATATTTTTCAAATACTTTAATAATTTCATCTACTTTATTAAGTTCTTTTATATTATTATAATTAGATAATTTCACTTCAATTTTCTTATTTTTTAATATATTTAATATCTTTTCATTAGGTACAATTGTAGAGTTGGATATTATGGTTATATAGACTATTTTATCAGATTTGATGATAAAATCAAGAATTTTATCTAATTTTTCATGTAAAAAAGGTTCTCCACCTAAAATTTTCAAGTTATAGATTTTCGAAACCATGCCAAATAAGCTTTCAATATCTTGAATTAAAACATTAGTTGGAAAATTAATGGGATTTTCATAGCGGGGTATAAGATTAGAACAATATTTACATTTTAAAGAGCAAATTGTTGTGATTGGAAATTCAAGCTCATAAAAATCTATTTTTCTATTTATTATATTATTAATTATTTTATAAGTAAAATAAGGAATTGAAATAATACTTAATGATTTAATCAAATAATTATTTGTAAATCTTTTTTTAAAGATATAATATGCAGAGCGATAAGCTTTAGTTAGATTTATTTTTTTTAAAAATAGAAATTTATAAATTTTATTTTTCATATTATCCTCAAGTTCATATTATCCTCAAGATATGATCATATAATAATTAAAGAAATTTTTCATCTTTTAAAGTTGGGATTTGTCATCTTAACAACTCCCCCTTCCTTATCCCCTTCAATTCTCTCTAATTTAAACCCATCATTTTTTAACTTTTCAATCAATGGTTCCACTTCCATACCTTTTTTAAAAGGATGATATTCAAAATATATCTCTTTAAACATTGTTAGATCAGATTTTAATATTATATCTACTTCACAACCCTCACAATCCATTTTTAAAATATATGGACTTACTTCATATTCTTTTAACATTGATTCTACACTAATTACCTCAAACAATTCATAGTTCTTACCTTCACGATATGTACTTGATAATCCAGAATACTCATTAAACTTATCTTTTGAAAAGTATATCTTTACTTCACCATTTTTATAAGCTATTCCTTTATTAACAATGTTTATTTTATCTTTTAAATCTTCATTTAAATCTATATTAAGTTTAGCTTTTTCAAATGTCTCTTTAATAGGCTCAAAAGCAAGCACCCTATAACCTTTATTTGCAAAATATAATGTACTATCACCTATATTAGCACCAACATCAATTATTAATTCGCCATTGCCTTGAGAAACTTTATATGATTCATATACAAAACTTTCAAAAAACAAAAATCCGTGCATTTTAATAAATTTAAGGTTATCAATTTTTATTATTTCCTCATCTTTTTGAGATAGAAATTGTTTAACTAAGTTTTTTTGATGCTCATTAAAATCATTTAAATTACTTATCATCAAAGCAAATCCTAAACTCAGATTATTTGAATTAAAATTTATTTTTCCATAGTTTTTTAGCTTTAAATTCACATCATTGAAAAGTCTTAAATACAAAAAAATAAACTTTGTTGTATTGATAATACCTAAATTCCTTAGTCCAGCAATGAAAAATTTCAAAGTATATTTGTAAATATCTTTAGTTACTTTATCCATAAGTTTTACGCCTTCATATTGTTTATTTTTAAATTTAATTTGTAATTATTTTTTAGTTTTAATGATATCCAGTGAACTTCTTAAGCTTCTGCACCTTATTTAAACTATATATTAAGATATGGGTACTTATTAAAACTATTAACATGATGAATGGAATCAGTATATATGTATATTTATCCATATTTATAACATTAATAGCTATTATAATATTCATGATTATACAATGGGATAAATAAATGCCGTAACTCGATCTACTTAGTGATATTAACCATTTTTTGATTAATAAATAAATATGATTATTAATTACAATTTTTAGTGAGTTAAGATTTTTAATAAGGATGAAGATTCCTATTGATTGAAGTATTGTGAAAATATCTATATTTATAAATGAATGGGTTAAAAGAGTACGATAATTAAATAAGTAATCATTATTAATATATTTAAATAGTATGGATCCTAAAATAGTTGATACTGTAAATAATATCAAACTCAATAATATCTTTGTTCTTGGAGAATATTTAAATTCTTGCTTATGTAGATAATAACCTAAAAAGAAGAATCCTAAAGGACTTATAAAAAAATTTAGGTCAATGAATAAAAGATTCAAACCTTCTATAATCTGTGGAGAGCCAGATAAAAGATATAATCCATAGATAAAAGTACTTGAAAACCATAAAATAAGATAATACTTAACACCCTCCATTTTTTCTTTTAAAACAAAGCTATTTATTATAGGTAAAGATAGATAAATACCCACAATCATTAATGGATACCAATCCATGACTGAAGTTCTATAAATCGCGCTAAATATCAATTGATAGAGGTTACTATAATCAAGACCAAAAGATTCAAAGGCTCCTCTTTTAAAGAATATAGTAAGGATTATAAATGATAAGAATAAAATTATACCCCAAAAAAACAATGGAAATAAAATACGGGGGAATCGTTTTTTTAAAAAATCACTTAAATTATAATCTTTATTTAATAATAAAGCACCACTTAACATTAAAAAAACAGGATTTGCAAAATTAACAAAAGAATAATCTATTTTTAAGGTAGTTAGCACAAAGGGTATGTGGGTAAAAATAACTGTTATAATAGCTAATGCTCTTAAATAATCCAAATATAAAATTCTTTCCTTAATTTTAACACACTCTTCCCATATAATTTATGTTCTAATGTTCAAAATGATTTTTATTATTAAATATCATGAGATATTTATTTTTTTTAGTATAATATCATAGAATTGTTTGTAATATTTTAAAATATTCATTAAATTTAAAAATTATTTTTTTTTAATTATAGTGGTTTTGATAAAGTTCTTAATAAATAAATTTCTTTAAAATTAAATATTATTAAAAAACGTTAATTTAAAATTAGTTATATTAATTAAATAAGTTTATATTATTTAAAATTTAAAATTATAGATTTTTATAACTTAACATTTGAAATTAAATAATTTGATAAAAAAATTTATCATCCAAAATTTAAGAACTTTTCCAAAATGACTATAAATTTTTCCAAAATGACTATAAATTTAAAAGATTCGTTTTAATTAATTTGATTAAGTTTTCAATTTCTTCAGTATTATAATAAGCTTTTTCATATTGTATATTTAATTCTTGCTTGTTTTTTTTACTTAAAATTTCTATATAAACTTCATTTTTTTCATGACTTCTTAGATGAGGTAATCTTTCTATTTTCATACTCTTTTCTTTGTCAAATGACGGAATATAGTTATATGCTATCTTAGGATTTAACTGATAAAATAACGGGCTGTATTTTTCAATATAGTTAGAATATTTTATTCCTTTGTTTATATTTTCTCTAATGTAAGTTAGATATTGCTCAGTAGTTAAATTATCATTAATATGAAAAAAAGAAGGGATGTATCTAAAAAACATTCCAAAGGCATTTAAATACTGATTTTTATCACGACCATTATGGACATGTTCAATTAAAACATTTTTAGTTTTTAAAAATTCGCCTAAGCTCAAAACTATAACCAATAAATACAAATCACTTAATAAAACCTTATATTTTTTGGCAATCTCTTCAATATTTTCTAAATTTTCAGTCATGACTGCAAATTCATGCTTTGCTATTTTCTTTCTTGAATTTAAATAAAGTTCTATTGGAAATTTCTCTATTTGCTCTTTAAAATATTGGTAAAATTCATTTACTAATTTTTCATCTATATTTAGTGAATCTGAAGAGTAGATATAATAATCAGAATGTTTTTCCATAACATTTTCGTTATTGTATATCTTAGTTAAATCATCAAAAAAGATTTTAATTGAGTACGCATCAGCAATAATATGATGGAAATCCATCAATAACATTATTTTGCCATCGTAATAATATAATTCTAATCTAAATAATGGGCATTCAAATAAGTTAAAAGCTCTCATAAATTTTTTTTTTTTTGTTTCCGTTAATTTTTCTTCATGAATTTTGATATCAACAGAATAATCATCGTTTCGTTTTTGATAAATCTTATTATCATACATTTCAAAGCTTGTTTTCATATAAGGATTAAGTCCAATTGTCTTTAATAAAACACTTTTTAATTTAATAATATTACCAAAACTATTATCAAAACTTACACACAAAGGCATGTTGTCATTTAAATTTATTGGATTATTCTCTATTCTATAAAAATAGCTTAGTTGTTGAGAACTTAATGGATAATAGTCTTTTGATTCGTGTTTTGAAAATTCCTCATATTTTTCTTTATTATTTTTTGTTTGGATGGTTTTCTCTGCTATACTTTTTATAGATGGATTATCGAGAAGATTATGTGGACTTATAGATGTATTAAACTCATTTAAGATAATATTGGATAGTTCTATTGTTAAAAGTGAATGTAAACCCAATGAAAATAAATTAGTATCAATACTTATATCATCATCTTTTATAGATAGTAATTCTTTTATTATAATAATTAATTTCTCTTCTATTTGATTGTTAGGTTTTATGATATTTTTTTCAATGTTTTTAAACAGTTTTTCAATATTTTTAGGAATAATATTTTTCCTATCTACTTTTCCCCTATCATTTAATGGAATATGATCAATTTTTTTAATAACCGATGGAATCATATAATCTGGAAGAATTTTTTTAAGTGTATCTCTTATCCTATCCTCATCAATCAATTTATCAGACACATATCCAGCATATAATCTTATATCATTATCAATACCTGTTAATTTAGATGCATCAAAACCTGATACTGCAGCATGAGAGATTCCATCTACTTTCAATAATGCTTGTTCTACTTCAGTAGGTTCCACCCTATAACCATGAATATTTACCATGAAATCCTTTCTTTGATAATAAACTAAATCACAATTTTCATTGTAATATGCTAAATCACCTGTTTTAAGTAAAATTTTATCATCCTCAGATTTAGAAAATGGATTAGAGATGAATTTTTCTTTCGTTAATTTTTCATCTTTATAATAGCCAATTGCAATATTTTTAGAAACACAGATCTCACCTACAATATTCTTCTCCTTTATTAACTTTTCATTTTCATCTAATAGATAAAGAGAGATGTATTTAGATGGTTTTCCAATTGGTGTTCTTTGATAAGGTTTATTGATTTTAAAAAATGTTATAGCTGTTCCTATTTCTATTTGTCCATAAGAATTATAAACAATTGTCTTATCACTAAATATATTAGAATTAATATCTCCACCTATAATCATTGTTTTTAATAGACCATCAGCATGTTTTAGAAATATTTGTGCTAATTGTGGTACAAGAATAGCATTTTCAATGTTATTTTCTTTAACATAGTTGGATAAATATTCAATATCGGTTACTTTATCTTTTTTTATAATATGTGTAGATGAACCCTTAGATAAAGGACAAAATGTAGATATTAAACCCTGTGCAAAAGATAAAGATGCTAAATTTAAGAATTTTGTATTTTCTTCTATAATTCCCTGATGAGTCAATGGCATGTGTGAAAAATTTCTATGAGATAATATAACACCTTTAGACATTCCTGTTGTCCCTGAAGTCCAACTAACAGCTGCTAATCCATTTAAAGTGTTTTTTTGAACTAATTTTTCATTATAAGAGAGTTTATTATTAGTATTAATTGATTTTTCATTATAAAAAGAAGATATAAATTCATCATCAATTATTAGTGATGATTCTAATCTATTGAATATTTTTTTTGCTATTTCAAATTGTGTTGATTTATCAATTATGCTATAAGCCAATCTTAATTTCCAACAAGCAAACATACAAGCAATAACAATTGGGCTTTTAGGTAGATAAACTGGAATAATTTTATCTGTTTTTCTTATCTTATCCGATAGAAAAATAGCTATTTCGCTACTCAAATCATCCAATTGTCTATATGATAATTCTTTATTTTCACATTTAACTGCTAAAGCATTTGGACTATTTTTTACATTTTTTAAGAAGTCTTGAAGTATTGAATTCATAATATATCCTATCTAATCTACTGTAATTTATTTAATCACATGAAATATGAAAATCTATTACAAAATAATCATGATAATAATAAATAAAATAATATTTTAATTTTTTAGATATAAATACTTTATTGCTTTTGATTCATGAATTAAAAATTTATCAAATCATTTATATTTAAATAAAAAATAATCAAAAACACTTAGACTAAATAAAAGACATACCAAAGGATTAAAAAATGAATCATTAGCTCTCTCTCTCTCTCCCTCTATTTCTCTATTTAAAGAATTAAAAAATATTTAAAATAAGAATAAACTATTTAAAATAAATTTTAGAATATAGTAATATAAAAAATGTTTGTAATTAATCCTTTATTTTTGGCACTGTAAAAAGAGGATGGAATTTCGCGATTAGAAAATTAAAAACATGGGCTAAAAGTTTGATGACATGTATATTTTTTCTGCCTAAAAACTAAATTCCAGATTTAAATTTCCATGCTAATTTTACATAGCCTTATTTTTAAATATCTTATTGTTGAAAATTTATTTTCAACTTAGGAGAATTTATTCTCCGTTTTTAAAAATTTCAAATTAATATTAAATTAATTTTTTAAATAGTAATTATTACTTCATTATTTTTAAAAATAATAATTATAATTTTTTTAATTAAAAATTTAACATTTATGATGTAATTTAGAAAATCTCATTATTGAACTTGTTCAATTAGAAAATCTCTGATTTTCTTTAGTAAAATTTTTTATTTTACTTAGAAAAGCGAAGTTTTTCTTTACTTACAAACATTATTCCATACACTGTAATTAAAGAATAAAAAACTATTTAAATAAAAAAATATAGTGGAATAAAAAAAGTTTGTAATTAATCATTTATTTTTATTTGTTTAATTTTCAATAATACTTTTTAATATTTTATTAAATTATTAATTAATTAATTTAAGTATTTTATTTTTAAAAATAAATAATATTATATTTTTATTTATGAAATATGATAATTTAAAGATATTTTTAAAAAACTCATTACTTAAAAACATTTTTTAGTTCACTATAATAAAAATTTTTTATAGATGTGCAAAATCAAAGATTTTACAATACGAAAATTGGGGTTGTGAAAAATCAAACTGCTGAAGATAAAATACTTTATTTAATATTTATAATACTTCATTTTTAAAGCATTTTAAGAACTTTATAAGATCAATACAGTACTAAAAAAAGACTTTTACTTATACCATACATTTGAGTAGAAAGTTAAAAATAAATTTATCAGTTGGATTTTTCACAACCCCCAAGTAATTCATTAAAAATATAAATAAATAGATTATATAAAAGGAGAGTAAATGAAAATATATTTATGTGTCTGTTCTTATAATAGATTTTTCGACGATTAAAATCGTTAAAATTGGATTAAAGAGTGTTATGAAGTTATATGCCAAAATAATTTATAAATGTGAATATAATTTAATGTAGTCTTATACGTTAGATTATGAGAATAAGGATAATTTGTTTTATAGTTTAAAACCCATATATTTAATATATATTATTAATTTATAATTAAATAGCTTATTTTATTTTATTTTTTAAAAATAATAATTTTAACTTTAAAAAATTGATTTTAAGAAAAATTAGAAGTAATTATTTTTACAAAAATTTAAGTCTTACACTATAAATTATGGATGAAGTTTTTATTTTACTGCGAGTTCTTTTTTATTTAATCTATTGATATATCTTCTTGCATAGAAATATCCAAATATTGATCCAATACCATTACCTAAGACAATTCCATACCATACTCCATATTGACCAAATCCAAATACAATAGCTAAAATATAATCAAAAATCACTTCAAGAATCAGTAAGCGAATTACAGTGATAAGTAATGAATTGAACCCTTTTCCGACTCCTTGAAAAAGTGAACTTGAAGCTACACCCAAAGGCAGGGAGAAGTAAAATAGGCAAGTTACTCTCAAAAATTCAGATATTAACTCTCTAATATCTGCTAATCCTGGTAGGTATGCAAAAAGATAACTTATTTGTGGAGCGAATATAAATATAAATGTTGCCATTAAAGTGACTACTAAAAAACTAAATTTAATTGAATAATTATATATCACTTTTAAATTTTCAAATTTGCCTGCCCCATAGTTTGCTCCTGTAACAGCTACAGTTGACATGCCAATAGCCAATGGAATAACCATAGCTGTCACTACAACTCTCCAACCAGCATTAAAAACAGCTACTCCTTGAATATCACTAACTATCAATAAAAGAGAGTTTAAGAAGAGAGTTAAAAAAGCAACAACCAACATTTCAATTCCTGCTGGTATACCAACAGATAATATTTTCTTTATTAAATCCAATTGAAAATTGAAATTTTTAAGTGAAAAATCAACATAAGTTTCTTTTTTAAACCAATAAATCAACAATACTGATACAAAAGCTAAGGATAATATTGATGCAAGTCCTGCTCCAAAAACACCTAAATGCATTGTATATATGAAAATAGGATCTAAAATCATGTTGATTACAGCTCCAATTAACATTCCATATGTTGCTTTTGTAACATTTCCTTCTGCACGAAATATGCCATAAGCTACTGATGTAA
>JAITOM010000125.1 GCA_031289975.1 Methanobrevibacter sp.
CACAATTTGGAATTTGGATTTTAGCATAAAAGCATTAAGCCCATATACATGTCATTAAACTTTTATAGTCTGTTTTCAATTTTTCAATTGTGAAAATCCATGCTAATTTTACAGTGCCGATTTTATATGATAATATATTAGATTTTTATTAATAATAATAGATTTTTAATAAATGTTAAATTTATATTTTTAATTAGTTAGGATTAATTATATATACTATTTATTTAATAAGAATTATAATCTTAAACTAAAATATTTATAAGTAAATAATTAAACTTTAATAAATTAATGTAATGGTTAACTAAGATATTAATTAGTAAATTTAAGATGGTAATTGAGTATATAAAATAATTTTAATTTATTAAATGAGGGAAAAAAATATGTCAAAGAAAGTTGTAGAAGTAAAAACCTTAAAAGAAGGAAAGTATATAATATTAGATGGAGAAGCATCCAAAATTACAAGCATTTCAACATCATCTCCAGGTAAACATGGAGCATCTAAAGCAAGACTTGAAGCAGTGGGTATTTTTGATAATCAGAAAAGAACAATCACTAAACCTGTAGATACAAAAGTTGATATTCCAATGATTGATAAAAGAACTGGGCAAGTTTTAGCTTTAATGGGTAATGAAGTTCAAATAATGGATTTAGAAAGTTATGAAACTTTAGAACTTCCTATCCCTAATGAATTAAAAGATAAACTTGGTGAAGGAACTGAAATTGAATATATTGAAGCATTAGGGAACTTTAGAATCATGAGAACCAAATAATTAATTTAATTATAACTTCTCTCTTTAAAACCATTATTAGTAAATCTTCTAAGTTTTTTACTTTTAGATTGTTAAATTCAATACTATTTTTTATTTTTCAACAAAATTATATATTTTAAGAATCCATAAAGATTTAATTATCTTTACTATGAAAAAATTCTTAACTTTAAAAAATTTTAATAATATATCCTATGTTAATCAGTTAAATTTAATTGAGTATTGTTTTGAGTCTGTAAATTTAGCTGTGGTGGATAGTATGATTTTGTAGTGAAATAAAAATTGTTTAATAAAATTTTATCATGGAGTGTGGAGTATTTGATAAATGGAATAGATATTAGTACGTTGATTGCAATAATAACAGGAATCATAGCAATCATATTCAATATTACTTCGGTATTAATAAACAAAAAAATATTGATTATTTTTACACTTTTATCCAATATTTTTTTCACCATCCACTTTCTCATGTTATATGATTATGCTGCGGTATTCTCGTGCATCACTATATCTTTATCAGCTTTAATAATTTATGTGTACCATAGCATAGACCGTGAAACTCCAGAAATAATATTAATATTATTCATATTTCTATTTCTGTTAGCTGGTCATTTGGATAAACATATTGATTTAGATGGGCATGGAATACTACCTATTTTAGCTTCAATATTCATTCTTTTTGGATTAGAAAATAAAAATATTAGAATGTCCAGACTTTATTTTTTAATATGTGCTATATTTTGGATAATCTATGATCTTTATTCCCCTCTTTTGTATTGGAATAATATTATAAATCAGGTTTTATTAATAATATTCATTATCATTGCATTTTTAATTCATGATGTATTAAATAAGAAAATTGAAAAGAAATTGATGAATTAAAATTGATGAATCATTAAAAATGGAAAATTTTTATTTTACTTACAAGAACTTATAATTTTGAGTAATAAACCCCATCTATTAAAATTTTATAACAGGTAGGTATTTGATGAATGAAATAGATATATTGATTAGAATAACAGGAATTATAGCAATCATATTCAATATTACTTCGGTATTAATAAACAAAAAAATATTGATTATTTTTACAATTTTAGCCAATATTTTTTTCGCTGCCCAATTTTTCCTCTTAGGGGCATATGTTGCGGTATTTTCATGTATTGTGACATCTTTAGCGGCTTTAGTAGTTCATATACACCATAGTAGAGACCTTAAAACTCCAGAAATTGTATTGATACTTTTCATCACCATATTTATATTATCTGGTTATTTTCAGTCTGATATTGATTTAGATGGGAATGATTTGCTACCTATTTTAGCCTCAATAATGGTTGTTTTTGCATTAGAAAATAAAAATATCATAACAGCCAAATTTTATTATTTAATATGTGCTATACTTTGGATAATCTATGATTTTAATCTTCATATTATCCCATGGGAGAATGTTATAAATCAAGTTTTTTTAATAATATTCACTGTTGTCACCTTTTTATTTTATGAAGTGTTAAATAAGAAAAAAACTGAATATTTTAAAGAAAAATAAAGGATAAAAATAATTGTTTCCCAGCTCTCATTAAATTTCTCCAAATAATAGATGCTAATAGAAATAATATTTTCTCTTAAAATAAAAATATTCTTATTTTAGTCTTTTAATCATATAAGTAACAATAATTAAAATAGGAAGTTCTATTAATGGGGCTATTACAAGAGATAAAGCTATTATGGGCTGATTTGGAAAAGCCGTGATTGCAATAGCTAAAGATATTGGTGAATTACGAGCTAAAGTTGTTAGAGATAAACTTATATAATCTTCATAATTCATTTTAATAGCTATTTTCACTAAACGAGTGAGTATAAAATTTATTATAAAAAACAATACAAAAGGAATAAGTAAAATTATAAAAACCCATAAATTATTAAATAATAAACTTCCTTTTGATGAAAATATTGTAAAAATAGCTAAAGATAATGAAATAATAGCTATCAATTCAAAATAATTAGATAATCTATTGCTTACATTTACAAAATATTTTATGACTTGAGATAAAATAAATGGTAAGATTATAATTAAAACAATAGTTTCAATTAAAAGATTTAAATCAAAACCACTTAAAACACCTGTAAATAAGAAGATATAAACTGGTAAGAGGATTAATTGTAGTAATAAGTTTAAGGGCAAAATTGAAAGACTTAACTTCATATTTCCTTTAGCTAAATCCGTGAATAGTAAATACCAATCCGTACATGGAGTTACTAAAAGCATTATAAATCCAATCCATAGATCTATATGCTGATTTAGGAATGCATAACCTAAAATGTAACTTAATATTGGAGTCCATATAAAATTTATCAGAAGAGTTATTTTTATAAATTTAAGATTTATAAATTCTTTTTTAAAGTTTTTTAAAGGAATGTTAATAAATAAAGAGAAAAGCATTAATAGTAAAAAGGGAATGGTAAGATTTCCTGAAAAATTTGATATTTGGGAGTTTTGACTCAATAGAAAACCAAATATAATAGCTATTGGTAAAAGCACCATTTGTAATTTTTCATTTAATTTCATAGTATCTTTATAATACTGTTTATTGGTGTTAAAATTTATTTATCTATTTAAAACCTAATTTATTTTTTAAGGCTGTTATAATTTTAAATTCTTCTTCAAATTCAGGTGAATTCCCGTAACCACAATTGGGGCAGTGAACAGCTGAACAGTTACTTTTTCCACAAACTTGACAATTTTGACCAGTTTTTTCATCAAACTCATATCCACACATACGACACTTCATATAAATCAACTCTATCAAGAAAACAAATACATCAATCACAATATTAGATTTTTGAGCAATAGTTAAAATCAACTCCTGAAAAAATTAACCACAAAACACCTTAATAGTAATATTAACGACTAAAATACCAATAATACTAATAGAACCCATCAAAATGTACAGATCTCGTTCAATATGCTTTAGATGGTTATCTTTTAAATTATCTAAATTACTTTCAACCTTATCAATTCTATCGTTTAAATTACTTTCAGCCTTATCAATTCTAACACTCAACCCATCAACTTTAGTTTCAAGAATAGCTGAATTAGTTTTAATTTCATTAAACATATCATAAATTTCCTTATTATCCACAAAATCATCCCAATTTTTTTACTTATATTCAAATAATATTTACAAATTCTACTATTTAAAATTTTCTGTGCGACAGGATAGGGTCTCTATTCTTCATTAATTCAGTGAAATGTTGTTAAATATTTTAATCCCAGTTGTGTGGGATTTTTTCCCCAGAAACTCTTAAACAAGTGATTGGTTAAGAGGTTGCATGATGGAAATATCTAATTAACTATAAATATCCATACAGTTAAGGAATAAAGAAAGAATGACAAGGCTAACGATAAGTGAACAATTTATAAGCATCGTTACTATAAGCAATAGGTGAGATACACCACCTCTTTTTTTTTAGGTTACTATTGTCTTGCAAATAGGAAATAAGTAGTCAGAACATACTTAATAGTTCACAACCCATATATTTACCAGTGCACTGATTGAGCCTAAATCATTCGTATCTGAGAAGAGACTAACCTGATAAGCCTCAAAAAGTCCTTAAAAAAAAAACACAGAATTATTTTGTTCTTGTTTTTTTTAGGTAGGTTTGATTGTAAAATGATAACCAATACTCTTCTGGAGGTGGAGGATATTGAAGTAAGCGAATGCCGTTATTAATCGAAAGATAGCAGAAAATCGAAGAATACAATAACTATGAACAGATACCATTCCTTGTGAGTGGAATAGAAATATTACTGAATTTCAATTGATGTATAACATGTTTATAAAACGAAAAGTAAATTTATTAAAAGAATGGTGGTCAGAAGATGAATACTTCAAATATTTTTGAAGTCCTCAACCCCATACACTACCTTTTTGGTCTGATATCCATAGGATTAAGATTTGAAAAGTATGTAAATAAGTTACAAAAGCGGATATAACATGCTAAAAGTGTGAAAACGAAGATTCACATTAATAGATAAAGATATGCTTGAGCGGCTTGTCATGAAAGTGACACGAGCCGTTCTTAGGAGAGGTTAGGAGGGAAACCTCCTAATTTTATCCGACAAATTTTTAGCCTATATTTTTAATTTTTCATTCGCGAAAATCCATTCTCTTTTTACAGTGCCGTGATTATAAAAAAAATCTAATGAATCTTAAATAAGTTTAAAAAAAGAATCATAATCATTTAATTGGAAAAATAAGCATAATTAATAAGTTATAAGATTATGCCGTGGACTCTTAAATAATCTTATTCATAATAATTATAAATAAAAAAATCAATGTTTTGAAAAAATAGTTGTTATAGTGTTTTGTAAATTTATTTTTATCCATATTCAACTTTTAAATAAATATAGTGAACTAAAAAATGTTTTTAAGTAATGAGTTTTTTAAAAATATCTCTAAATTATCAATTTCATAAATAAAAATATAATATTATTTATTTTTAAAAATAAAATAGTTAAATTTATTAATTAATAATTTAGTAAAATATTAGAAAGTATTATTGAAAATTAAGCAAATAAAAATAAATGATTAATTACAAACTTTTTTTATTCCACTATATTTATATTTATTTTATGCTTTATTCCATGTAATGAGAACTGTATATGTGGGTATCCATGGTAGTTGTCTATTCTTATTTTTGGAGGAAGTATACTTATTGCCCATCCTCGCTGTGTGTTCCTGTGATAAACATCATAGTCCCCTATTTTTCTTTTTAGACTATTTCTAACCATAATGTATTATATATTGATTTTTATATATAAATGTTTTGTTTTTTTAACCATACATTATATTTTCTGAAATTATTTATAAAATATGGTAATGTAAAAAGAGGATTGAAATTCGAAATCTGGAATTTGAATTTGTAGCAGAAAAAATTTAGACCATGTATCTCAAAGATTAGTAGAGATAATTTTTTAAATCAATAATTTCAAAAGGTATGAAAAATTTAAAAAATTTAAAAGTTTAAATATGCTAAAGCATAAAAGAATATATGCATTTTGATAATGGAGTTGAAAAATATGAATGAAGTTAAAAGAACAACTATACAGATCCCAACTGATACATTAATTAAAATAAAAACTATGGCAGTTAAAAAAGGTAAAACTCAAAATACTATCATAAATGACCTCATAATTAAAGGATTAGAAAATATAGAAAAAGGTAAAGGGAAAATAAAAGCAAGAGTAATTAACGATGAATTACCAAAACCGAAAACGAATAGTAAAAGAGCTAAAAGATTAGAAGACATGGCAGGGATTATAAAAATCGATAAACCAGTTAATGCAGTTGAATTAAAAAACAGCATACATTTAGATAAAGTAAGGCTTTGATTTAATGATATTTCTCGAAACAAGCTTTTTAGTTAGCTTTTATGTTGAAAAAACAGAAGATCATGAAAAAGCTTTAAAACTGATGAAAAAAATAAAAAATAGGGAACTTATATTAAGTCAAATGATTATTTATGAAACTTTAACAGTTTTAAAAAAATTAAAACAATCCGATGATTTAGTGGGAGAAGTTTATGAAAATTTAATGACTATGAAAGTATATGATGATACAGGATATTATGATAAAGCATTAGAATATACTTTAATTAATAATATAGGTTTTTTTGATAATTTAACTTATATTTTCATGGTTAATAATGGAATTAAAGAAATAACAAGTTTTGATAATGATTTTGATATATTTGATGATATTGAAAGAATACAGTAGGAATATACTCTGCTAATAAGTACAAATGATGAAAATTAAACAAAAAAGAGATTGTAAATATAATGGCTCCTGAAAATAAAAAATTATCGAATATATTCCAAAAAAAGGCACTGTAAAATTAGCATGGATTTTCACAATTGAAAAATTGAAAACAGACGATAAAAGTTTAATGACATGTATAGGGGCTTAATGCTTTTATGCTAAAATCCAAATTCCAAATTATG
>JAITOM010000142.1 GCA_031289975.1 Methanobrevibacter sp.
TATTAAAGCAGAATTTTGAATGTTGTATGATTTACTTGCTTTATGATAAATAGCACCACCATCAGCTGATGCATTATTCATAAGAAATAAACTACCATTTATAAAAGTTTCAGTATTTCCAAGTGAGTATATGGCTCCACCATCCCCACCTTGAGCTATATTTGAAATGAAATAATTATTGTTCATAGATAAAGAACTGTCAATATTCAATATAGCACCACCGTAAGATTTAGTAGCTATATTAAAGATGAGAATTGAATTATCAATTTTAATATTTGAATTTTCAGCAGATATTGCTCCACCTCCGTTTAAAGATGTATCAGTTGAAGCAGTATTAAGTTCAAAAGTTGATTGATCAATAGATAAATCTCCATTTTTGTTATATATTGCTCCACCCCCATCATTAGCTGAATTCATTTTAAAAAGTGTGTTTTTGATGTTTAGCTTTTCACCTTCATTAAATATTGCACCACCTTTAGAGTATTCTCCTGCATCATTATTTTCAAAATTTGAATTTAAAATCTCAATTTGATTATTAGAGTATATAGCTCCACCAACAACATTAAGATTATCATATGATTGTTCAAGATCTTCTGGATCTATATCCCCATAATCTTCACTAAAGAGATCATCATTATCAATTTTTTTAGCAATACTATTATTTATAAATGAAGATGAACTTAAAGTTAAGATACCATTATTAATAATAGCTCCACCTGAATTATTAGAAAATCCATTGATAAATGTTAAATTGGAAAGTTTTAAATTAACATTTTTATTAATTGTAAAGAAGTTGTCCTTATGTTCACCATCAAAAACAACATCACTACTAAAATAAGTATTATTTTGTCGGGTATTATCTATTCCAATTTCATTAGTATTATTACCAACAATAGTTAAATCATGTTCAATTCTAATGTTTGTATTTTGACTACCATTATATAAACCAGATTTAACATAAATAATATCTCCACTAATAGAGTTAGATATTGCACTGGACAAATTCTTATAATGTTTTTCTTCAGAAGTATCATCAACATAAAGTATAGAATGATTATCAATATTATTCTGATTATCAATATTATTCTGATTAATTGTATCATTAGAAGTTGTAGAATTTGTAGTAATCATGTTTTTAATGCTTTGAACTCCAGTATTAAAAGTTAAAGCATTATTTTTGCCATTACCATTTGCTTTATTTATGATGTCTCCCATAGCTGAACAATTTTGTACAAAACTAGAGATTAACATGACAATGATTAAAAATGATATTATTTTAATTGATATTATTTTAATTTTCATAAAACAGATCTTCTCCTCATAGTATAACTTTTCTTTAAAAAACACAACTTAATTAAGTAATATAAATATATTTTCCATAATAGCTAATATCTGGTACAAAAATATCAGAAGTGCCAAGCTTTGTTTTTTGATTATTTATGTAAGAATTAGTTAAATAAACATTTGTAGCCCAAATCCATAAAGCACTACCTTCATTTGCTGTATTATTATTAAAATGAGAATCTATACTACTAAAGTAAGATCCTTTAGTATATAAAGCTCCTCCGCTTTTAGCACTATTATCATCAATATTAGAGTTTATAATGCTAAAATGATTTCCAGTATTATATAAAGCTCCCCCACTATTCTTAGCAGTATTATTATTAAAATTAGAATTAGAAATTGTTGTATATTCGGCTAAATTATTATATATGGCTCCACCATCATCAGCATTATTATCATTAAAAATTGAGTTATTTATATTCAGGGAATTAGATGATATTCCATTTATGTTGTATATAGCACCTCCCCATAAAGCAGTATTATTTGTAAATGAAGAAGAATTAATGTTTAAATTAGCAAGAGAGAATATTGAACCACCATATTGAGCAGAATTTTCAGCAAAGTTTGATCTAATTATTGTTATTATTCCTTCTTCATCATTGTATATGGCTCCACCATAAGACTGTGATGATGAATTAAGTTTGTTTCTTTTAAAAGAATCATCTTTTAAGGATAATTCACAATTTTTGCCAACGAATATAGCGGATCCTTTACTTGCACTATTATCTAAAAATTGGGACTCAGTAAATTGAAAATTAGCATTATTTAAAGTTATAGCTCCTCCATAAGTATTATCCTCATTAACTTTAGCACCATTGCCTCCAAATGTACAATTATTGTAAACATAAGAATATTTTTTACCATCAGAATTATAAACTGCTCCACCTGTTCCTGCATGATTATATCTAAATATTGAATGATCCATATTTGCTACTGCTGATGTTGTATAGACACCTCCACCCCTATTAGCTTCGTTATTATCAAAAACCGTGGTTTTTATTCTAAAATCATCACAATTATTATTATAAATAGCACCACCTTCTTCTTCAGCTGTATTATTTTTAAAATTGTTACTACTAATTTCTGTTCCTGCACCGTCGGAGTTATAAATTGCTCCACCTTTAAAATCAGCATAATTATTAGTAAAATTATTTTTTTCACTTATGAATCTTTTATTGGAAAATAAAACATTATAAACAGCACCACCAAAATTAGCACGATTTGAATCAAAAACAGATTCATTTATTGTAATATTATCTGATTGTTTGTTGTTTATGGCAGACCCGAATCCATTAGCAACATTATTCCTAAAAATTGATTTTGAAATGATTATATTTTCACTTAAATCATTATATATTACATTACCAAGAAACATACTATTATTAATAAAATTAGAATTGATAATTGTAGAGTTAGACATTTTTGAGTTATAAATAACATATCCTTTATTCGCATCAGGCACATCAGGATTTGCAACCTTGTTATTGTTAAATGTACATTTATTCAGAATTAAATTTCCTTCATTTTCAATTATTTTATTATCATGATCAATGTTTAAATCAGATATTTCAATATTCTCTAATTTTAATGTAGCATTAGGAGATATTTTAAATATTGCTCCAGATGTTCCAGTGTTAAGTTTTATTAATTTGTCATTTTCCCCACATATTGTTAAATTATGATTTATTTCAATTACATTATTGATATTTCCATTAGCAACTGGAACTATAATAACATCGTTAGGATTAGAATTTTGGACAGAGTCTTCTAATTGAAAAACTAATTCCATTCGAACTTTTTCAAATATATTAGGTATATTAGAAATGTTTGATAAATTTTTAAAAATTGTATGGATAAGTGAATTTGAAGTTATAGTAAGATTATTTTCAAAGTTAGTAGTTCTTATCATTTCATTTAATGAAAATCCTGAAAAATCCCGAGAAACTGCAGGAGAAATAATAATCATTATACCCATAACAACAATACAAAATATTATAATCTTCTTAATCTTATTACTCATACAAAAAAATCCTCCATTTATAGTTATATATACCTTAGAGAGTTATGTCTTACTCTCTATATAAAAATTAATTAATGTTTTAATTAGCAGTAAGAAAGTGGCAGTGTAAAATTATAGTTTAAGTCGAAAAGTTTAAAAGCATGTTAAAAACATCCTTTTTTTACAGTGCAAATTCTTTATTTTAAAAAAAATAGAATGTGAGGAAAGTTATTCCTAAGCCATTCATATTTTAAATCTAATCTATATTTTTAGAAATTCTTATGATATCTTGCTACAATAGGTTGATTCCCATTAGTTCCTTGTCCTACACGAACAAGAGCATCTCGACCAGTTACACATCCACTTGTATCTAGTTCTACTGACTCATTTACACCTAAAGGTAGAAGCCCAGTGTTTTTAGGCTTAGAACCAGAACTTTTACATTTAATGTATACATTTACATATGATGTTCCTGCTTTTAATTTAGTGGTGCTATCATAACCTTGACTACAATAACTTCCACTAACTGGTACTCCAATAGACTTTCCAGCAGCATCAAAACATTCTATTTCAAAATTTAACCACCAACAACCGTCATGATTTACTCTTGCATCACCAGCAGCACTTACAGCACTTACCGAAGATGATAACACTATTATGGATATTAACATAATACCCATTACAATTTTTTTCATAATTAACAACTCCATTTTATTAATTTTCTCCATTTTATTAATTTTTAGGCACTGTAAAAAGAGGATGGAAATTTTCATTTTCATTTTTTGCGATTTTCAAAAACGATTTTACGACTTTTATTTCCACAACCAATTTTACAGTGCCATCTTTTTCACACTTTTCTATATCTTATTTAGTGAATATAGGTCTTGGAAAAGGTGGTATTGGAAAAAGTGGGTCAAATGAACCAAATTCTGAAACCATGTTTTCGCCTCCATTTAAACATATTTTTTCGATCCACATAAAAAAGTTTTATGCAGACCTAAACATTGATTTATTTTACTTAGTATATAAAGGTTTAGGTCTAACTAAACAATATTTTAGAAAAATTATTCTAAATTTAAACTTTCTATTTTAAATAAAAACAATAATTAAAGAATAATATTATAAAAATCATTTTAAGATTAAATATTTCATAAAACAAATACAATAAAACAAATAAAAACATGAATAAAACTAAATAATTTAATTTTTTAAACACTAAAATTAATGAATTATTTATTATCAAAATAAATTCAAGAAAATTATATAATTGAATTAAAAACAT
>JAITOM010000197.1 GCA_031289975.1 Methanobrevibacter sp.
TAAAAATAAAATTTTTAAATTTATTAATTAATAATTTAATAAAATATTAAAAAATATTATTGAAAATTAAGTAAATAAAATTAAATGATTAATTACAAACTTTTTTTATTCCACTATAAATAAAAATAAATGTTTAATTACAAAAATTTTTTACACCACTATAAAATCATTATTCCATAATTTTATTTTTGATATACCTTTTATATATTTTATAAATTCTCATTTTGGACATTTAAATGAAACGAGATCCTTTTAAACAATATTTCAAAGATCCAGATAAAAAAGCTAAATTGTTCGTATTTTTAACAATAGCTATGATTTGTTCTACTGTGTTATTAACCATTGGGACAATAGTTTTTATTTTAATTCTTCTAAAAATAATATAATTAAGAATTTTTCTCTTAATAATTTATATTTAATTTAAACTTATCTTGGGATTAATTAATTATTTATTTAAATATCTTATTTATAGCATTACTCACTTTTTCGATATCTATTTGTAAATTCTTTATTTTTTCATTTTTAGCAGTTAATGTCAACATTGGCTGATTTTTTTCTATTATTGTATTTTCATAGGGGATATCAGAAATAGTTATATTACTATTTAAATTTTGAAGATTACTTATATTGAATTTTAATTGTTTTGGAGCATAAATGACTTTCTTCATAGAGTAATTTTTAGGGTTTGGAATATCAATTAAATCTCCATGGCATGCTTTAATATGTCCATCTAAGAGATTTATTTCAAAAACTTCTTCAACAGATTCATAAGTGCCTTGAAATCTTGGATTTACTTCAATAATATTTATTTCATCATCTTTAAGGATTAAATCAATACCATTTGACCCTATAAGATTTAAATCACTGATCATATCTTCACATAGTTTATAAATTTTTTTTAAAATTGCTATTTCATGTTTACCTTTATCAATTGGAGTAATATTACCTGAATATCTAAAATCTCTTTTATGTTTACTTGTTTGATAATAATTATTGTTAATATTTTCATTTACAACAAAGGCTTTACTATTATCTTTAATTCCAAGTACAGAACAGCTTAGATTATCTCCATGAATATATTCTTGTAAAATTAAACCCATTTTTTTATTATTATCTAACTTAGATAATATCTCTTTAGATTGAAAAAGCGATTCACTATTTAAAAAGTTTATTCCATATCCACCAGATCCATCAATATCTTTTAAAATAAATTCCTTGTTATCATATTGTTTAATTATATCTAAAGCATCATCACCACCACTACCCTCACATAATTTAAATGTTAATGGTAGATGATATTTATTCTTCATTTTTTTATAGAATTTATATTTATTTTCTACATTTTCTGTATCCTTATTCCCAATAATTTTTTTTTTATTTTTTTTTAGAATACTATTCAATTTTGAAACATTAAATGTATCTTCAGCACGATTTTTAAGTTTAAGATTTCCATTAAAGTAGTTAGGTGTGATACCAGTTGTAAGTATAATATAATCAACGATTTCAATCCAATCAGAACAATTGTTTAGAATTTCAATAAAATTAAACTTATCTTCAAAAAATCCACAACTTTGATATGGTTTTTGTTGAAGTATATGTTTTTCTTTATAAACAGCACTACAATCTAAAGTAGTATAATAGCTTGAAGAATAAGTTTGGTAATTTAATTTAAGAGCAGAATTTATTAATGTTCGTGTATTAATGCCTAAAATAAGTAATTTTTCCATTAAATCACAAAAAAGTTAATAGTCCCGAGCGGAGTCGAACCGCCGTCTCCGGGTCCAAAGCCTAGAAGGATTACCACTACCCTACGGGACTGATTTATTTTATTTTAAAAAAAATTTATTATAACATTTTAAAATTTATTATAGCATTTTAAAATTTTATTAAAACTTCTATTTAAATATATCTATTATTGTGAGGACTAAACTTTTATGACTATTTAAAAATTTTTAGTATTATATTTTTGAATAGTTTTTACTAATCCAAGTTTCTTCTTATTCTTAATATTCTGCAAGTAACTTAAATTTTAATAATTATAAGTAAATAAAATTGTACTTTTAGAAAATAAGAATTTACCCTCATAATAAAATGTAGTAATGGGTTCATGTCCTTATTCCATGAAAATCTATTATCCTCATATAAATAATTAATTATTTATATACTATTTAATAAATATATTAATGTGTAGTAACTAAATAAATAATATAGTGGTTTTGATAAAGTTCTTAATAAATAACTTTTTTAAAAATAAATATTATTAAAAAATATTAATTTAAATTATTTATATTAATTAAAATATACTCATATTATTTAAAATTTAAAATTATAGATTTTTATAAAGTAATATTAAAAATTAAATAATTTAATAAAAAATTTTCTTGATTTAATTATTTTCAATTAATTTAATAATCGTTAATGCAAAAATAGCTGCTCCAAAACCATTATCAATATTTACAACTGAAAGACCTGGTGCGCATGATTGAAGCATAGTATAAATAGCTGCTTCACCATTTGCTGCTATTCCATAACCAATGGAAGTTGGAACTCCAATCACTGGAATATCTACTAATCCAGCTATTATAGAGGCTAAAGCACCTTCCATTCCAGCACAAACAATTAACACTTTAACATCTTCTTCGATCATCTTTTTTATTTTAGGAAAAACCCTATGAATTCCAGCTATTCCAACATCATAGGATTTAACAACTTCACAACCTCCTTCTTGGAGAATAATTCTTGCTTCTTCAGCAATTGGAATATCTGAAGTTCCAGCACTTATTAATCCTATTTTATATTTATAGTCCTCTTTTTCTTCCTCTTTTTTAATAATTAAAATTTTTCCTTTTTCATTGTAGTTATGATTAAAATCATTTAGATTATGGGTATCTTTAATTATTTTTTTATAAATATCATTTTTTAGCTTTGTAACTATTAATTTATCTTTGTTATTATTATCTTCAAGATAACTTTGAATAATTAATAATAAATCAGAATAAATTTTACCTTTTGCTAAAACTGCCTCTGGAAAACCAGAACGATACTTTCGAGAAAGATCAAAATTAGCTATTTCTTCAATTTGTTTAATATTATTAATTTTTAAAAGATTTTCAGCTTCATCAACACTAATTTCTCCATTTATTAGTTTTTTTAATATTTTTTTCAAAATCATTCCCCAGGATAATCTTTTTTTTTAAATAATATTTAATATTGACAATTTGATGGAATAAGATAAAATTTTTGAAATTTTTACTTAGTTTTTTTAAAAAAATAATCTTTTGAGTAAAATATTTATAAGTTAAAGTATCTATTATAATTTAATAAGGTTATAATAATTAATATAAATATTGATTAATTCTATGTTTTTTAAAATTAGTCATAAACTTTTTAATCCTTGATTTTTATTGTTATATTAAAAATTTTTAGAAGCTTAACCACACTTAAAAGTTTGGTTGGAGGAGTTGTAAACAAGTGAGATTAAATAAACTACCAAAAGAACAAATATTTCATAATCCTAATGTTTCAATTGCTTCTGTAAAGATAAGTAAAGAAGCAAAAGCTGTTGTTGTTGAAGGAATTGGCTTTCCATTTAAATTACCAGTTATGGATGTTTCAAATTTAGAAGTCAATAATAAGGAACTTTTTGAAGTCTATGCTAAAGAACAATGGATGGGATCTCTTGCTGTAGAAGGAACTTATCTTTTTGATCAAAGAATACTTCCAGATTTTGCTTTTAAAATTATAACAGCATATCCTAACAATTCTGTCATCGGTGAAGATACTTCAATTGTTCTTTTAAGTAATGATAATAAGAAAGATATTTTATCAGTTAAATCTAATCTAAGTTTAGATGATGTTATAGGTCAAGAAAAAGCTAAATCTAAATGTAAAGTTATTATGGAATATCTTAAAAATCCTGAAAAATTTGCAGATTGGGCTCCACGAAACATATTATTTTATGGAGTTTCAGGTACTGGTAAAACAATGTTAGCGAAAGCACTCTCTAACGAGCTTGATGTTTCATTGTATTTAATCAAAGCAACAAATTTAATTGGTGATCATGTAGGAGATGGTGCATTCTCAATACATGATTTATTTGAAAAGGCAGGGAAAAATTCACCATCCGTCATATTTATTGATGAGATCGATGCCATTGGACTTCATAGAAAATATCAATCTAT
Organism: Methanobrevibacter sp.; assembly: GCA_031289975.1. Lineage (GTDB taxonomy): Archaea > Methanobacteriota > Methanobacteria > Methanobacteriales > Methanobacteriaceae > Methanovirga. Next base: position 4,182 of record JAITOM010000197.1, read on the forward strand.
ACGAGGAGATGTTTCAGAAATTGTAAATGCACTTTTAACTGAAATGGATGGAATAAATAGTAATGAAGGTATTGTTACAATTGCAGCAACTAACAATCCAGAACAATTAGATTATGGAATTAGAAGTCGTTTTGAAGATGAGTTTGAATTTGTTCTTCCAGATGAAAAAGAAAGAGTGTCTATTTTTAATAAGTACATTGTTAGTTTGCCAATACCTATTAAACCAACTGCTAAACAATTAGCTAATTTAACTAAAGGATTTTCAGGAAGAGATATAAAAGAAAAAGTACTTAAATCTTCACTCCATAAAGCAATTTCAGAAGAGGCTAATGAAATCACAATGGATCATATTAATTATGCTTTAGGCAATTACTATAAAGAAAATAATTCACCAAAGGATATGTTTGCATAATTTATTCATTTTATATTATATTATTTTTTTACTATTTGTTATATTGGTTCGATGGCACTGTAAAAAGAGGGTGGAAATTCACAATCTGGAATATGGCTTTTTAGCATAAAACATTTAGACCATATACATGTCATTAAGCTTTCATCACATGCTTTCAATTGTGAAAATCCATCCTAATTTTACACTGCCAATTTTTATAATATGTTCTTAATTTTTTAATTGTAAATTTTCATGCTAATTTTACAGTGTCGTTTTGACAAAGTTCTTAATAAATAACTTTTTTAAAAATAAATATTATTAAAAAATATTAATTTAAAAATAGTTATATTAATTAAAATATCTTTAAATTATTTAAAATTTAAAATTATAAATTTTTATGAAGTAATATTCAAAAATAAAGAACTTAATATAAAATTAAATAGCTTAATTAAAAAATTTTCACTTTAAAATTTAAGAACTTTTCATAATGACCATAATTATTGTGAATTTTATAATGTTTTTAATAAACAACGTTTTATAAATGATTAATTACAAACATTCATGCCATTGGCACTGTAAAATTAGCATGGATTTTCACAATTGAAAAATTGAAAACAGACGATAAAAGTTTAATGACATGTATAAGGGCTTAATGCTTTTATGCTAAAATCCAAATTCCAAATTGTGAATT
>JAITOM010000270.1 GCA_031289975.1 Methanobrevibacter sp.
ATGAAATAAAAAATTTAAAAATTTTGATAAAAATAATTGTTGAATAAACCTCATTTATTAAAAAAAATAAATAATAAAGATATTTAACTATTAAAATACCCATTAATTAAAGAGGTCCCACAAATGTACTAATAACATCTTCAAATAACTGTAATCCACCATCGTATCCAGCATAATTATGAACAAGGATTGATTTATTATAGACTGGGAATGGAGCACTTACATGTAAAGCTCCAAAATCTTCCATTGCTGTTGGGGCTTCAAGTGAACTTGAAAGCAAGAATAAAAATGGTCTATCTTTAAGATTTTCTCTTATATTGTATGTATCTGCTTCAAATATTAGATCTGGTTGAACAACTGTGTCAATATTTTCAATTATTTCTTTTGCAATTGTTTCACGATGTTCTTCTGGAGGATTATCTGTAATCTGAATAATATCTGGAAGATAACCTAATTCATTGGTTAAAAATTTTGTTATACCAATAGCTGTTCCACTATCTGCAACCACAGCAAAATAGCTATGTGGTCTCACAAGTATAACTGCATCTGCAGGATATTCCATGAATCTATAGTTCCTATCTTCTTCTTCTTCAATTACACTTTCAACCTTATCACTTGAAATATTAAGTTTTTCACCAACTTTCCTAAGGAATTCACTTGTTTGCTTAGCTCCAACAGGAACACTTGGAAATTTTATGTATGGTGTTTGAAACTTCTCTTCAAGCTTCTCAACTAAATCATGAGCTTGCCATGGAGATAATACAATATTATACTCTGCAGATGGTATTTTTTCAATGTTTTTTAAACCATTTTTCTCTGTAAAAATTATATTGGCTTCAATTCCAATTTTTTGAAGAATAGTTTTTATATTTAATAGCTCTCCCTTCCAGAAAACATGATTGTAAGGAACTACACCAAATATATTAACTAATTTAGATTGTTTTTCTTGAGGAATTAAAAATTGGTCTACGATGGCATCCCAAAATAACTCATATCCTTCAAATGAATTCCCTTTAAATCCTGGTGCATTCACATGAATAACAGGTGCTTTATCTTTAAATTCGCCAACAATAGAATCAACATCATCACCAATAAGTGATGGAACACAACCAGAAACCACAACAAATAAATCTGCATTGAATATTTCAATTGTTGATTGGATAAGATTTCTTAACTTTTCTTCACCACCAAATATAACATGTTCCTCTACAAGGCATGAACATGGAGTACTTGTACCTCCTTCATTACCTCCAGCTGCTTGTCCTCCAGCATATAATGTTCCAAATAGCTGACCTATCCCACATCCTGCTCCAGAATGGAGAATAGGAACTCCACCTCTTATTGCAAGTGTTGTGCCGTAAACTCCAGAGAGAGCACAACTGTATCTTGGAGCTTCAACACTTTCATTCTGATAAGAATTGAGTTGTACTGATTGATAGCCATTATCTTTACTTTTTTCATTAGATGTCATTGATTACTTCCCCCTTTCAAGATAGTATAATGGATCGGGTTGTTCATACCACCAATTTTTATAACTTTTCTCAGTTTTTTCACTTAATGTTTTATTGTAAGATCTGTTTTTAAAAGACTGGACTATGAAGTTTCCAAATGCTACTGCTCCAGCATATCCACTTTGAGCACTCCAAGGATCAGCATCCCCTCTTAAAGAATGGATTCTTGTAACATTGTTGTCACGTTCCCAACTTCCACCTTGGAAAGGGCATGTGAAAGTTAAATCAGGATTCAAATTGGCTGTAATGTTTGCTTGTTCTGCAGCTTGGAAAGTATTAATCATTATATCAAAGTCACCAACTTTATCAATAACCTCTTCAAGCTCATCAATTATTAAATCATCAAAATCTTGACTCATTGCAGCTGGGGATTCTAAACCTAATTCATCATAATAAGGAAGTTGAGATACAAGTCTACCTTGACCCAAAGAACCTAAAACCCGAGTTTTCTTACCATCAACCCTCAATTTTTTAAGTTCTTCTTTAATATTATTTATTTGTGGAACCCATCTTTTATGTTCTTCAGCTATTAAATCTTCAACCTCATTTTCTTTACCTGTATATTTTGCTACTTGACGTAACCACTCATCGGTATTGACTATTCCTGTTGGTGGAGGATAAAGGAAAAATGGAACACCATATTCTTTTTCTAATCCTCTTGAAAGATAATCTGTATAGGTTGGGCATATTGGAGCGGTTAATGCTGCCTCTGAAAGTATTTCAAACTGATCCACACTTGCAAATTCAGGTATGAAGTTCACTCTAAGACCTAATTTTGAAAGAAGTCTTTCAATCTCTATTCTATCTTGCCATGTGTAGGATAACATACTTGCAACATTTACAAGATCATCTTGTTTCTTTTCTGGTTCTTTAACAAGATATTTAAGAACTCCATGCCAAAATGCATCGTAACCTGTTTGAACCAATCTTGATCTTACACCTTCACAATGTACAGGAACTATTTTTGCTTTTACTTTACTTTGAGCTTCAGATACTGTTCTTTCAATATCTTCACCAATAATTCCTGTTGTACAAGATGTTAATATAAAAATTGCTTTAGGAGAATATCTTTCTTCAGCTTTAAATATGGTATCTTTTAATTTTTCTCCTGCACCATATACAACATCATCTTGTTGTAAATTTGTGGTTAACCAATTAAGATTATATTTTGCTGGTCTTCCAAGTTCAACTGGCACTCCTCTAAATAATTCACGATATCCTAATGCACTTGAAGAGCAACCTACAGGAGCATTGAATATAGTCACAGCATCTCTTATAGTGGTAGCTCTAACTGCAAGATAAAAATTAAGAACACAACCACCTGATTGCTGAAATTTTCTTTCTTGGCATAAAACTCTACCATTTTTAGCATCATCCACTAACTGTGAAGCCTTTCCATAATACACATTTGTACCATTTGCTCTTTGTTCTCTATTAGGGCATGTATTTTTACTTAAATCAATAGGAAACTTATCTTCGCCATGATCCTCTATTGATCCATTTTTCTTACAAGTCATTTTCTCACCATACCATCCTTAATTTAATATTTAAGTATTCCTTTTATTTTGGATATCCATATTATTGAATAATATCCATATTATTGAATATTTTGTTTATAGTCATTATGAAAAAATTCTTAAATTTTAAATAATAATTTTTTTTATTATAAAATTTGAAATAAAATTTAAATAATAATTTTTTTATTATAAAATTTGAAATATTTATTATAAAATGTGAAATAAATTTTGAATAATAATTTTTTTATTATAAAATTTAAATAATAATTTTTTTATTAAATTATAAACAAAATGTTTAATTTTAAATATTACTTAATAAAAATCTATAATTTTAAATTTTAAATAAAATTAATATATTTCAATTAATATAAACAATTTTAAATTAATAAATTATCTCTTAGTAATATTTTATTTTTAAAAAAGTTATTTATTAAGAACTTTAACTATAACTTATACTAAAATCACTATATTTATCATAAACATGTGAATTTTTTATTCATTAATATCGTTTAAATTATATTATTTTCCTTTCTCTTTTCCTTTTTCAACACCTTTTTCAGCAAAATATAAAGGATCTGGTTGATTTAAATACCAATCTTGATATGCGATTCCAGTTTTTTCAATCATAATCCTTTGATATGAAGTATTTTTAAGTGCTTGTAGAAGGAAGTTACCATAAGCAATAGAACCAGAATATCCAATTTGAGCAGATTGTATTGTTGGATCCCCTCTTACAGCATGTAATCTTGCAACACTGGAATTAAGCTTCCAAGCTCCACCTTGTAAGGGGCAAGTTAAAGCAATGTCGGGATTTGTTTTATTGGTAATATGTATCTGCTCACCAGACTGGAAAGTGTTAACCATTATATCAAAGTCACCAACATTTTCTATAACCTCTTCAAGTTCATCCAATAAAAGTTCATCAAAATCTTGAGCCATTGCAGATGAAGCTTTAACACCTAATTCATCAAAATAAGGTAATTGAGTAATTAATCTACCTTGACCTAATGAACCAAGTAAATTAAGTTTATCTCCATCGTTAGATACTTTATTAAGTTTTTTAAATTCTTTTTTTAATGATTTTAATTTTGGAATCCATTTTTTATGTTCTTTGAAAATAAGTTCTTCTACTTCTTCCTCTTTACCTGTAAATTTTCCTATTTGACGAAGCCAATTATCAGTATTTTTAATACCAACAGGATTTGGATACATGAAATAAGGTACATCAAATTCTTGATAAAGACCTTTTGAAAGGTAATCAGTGAATGTAGGACAAATTGGTGCTGTTACAGCTGCTTCTGCTAATTGTTCAAGCTGATCAACAGTTGAAAACTCTGGAATGAAATTAACTCTAAGACCAAGTTCTCCAAGTAACCTTTGAACTTCTAATCTATCTTGCCATGTATACGATAACATACTTGCAATGTTAACAAGATCATCTTGTCTTTTCTCTGGTTCTTTAACAAGATATTTTAGTACGGCATGCCAAAATGCATCATAACCTGTTTGAATAATTCTTGACCTTACACCCTCACAATGTATAGGAACAATCGTGGCATTAATGTCTTTTTGAATTTCAGAAACTGTTCCTTCAATATCTTCACCAATTATACCAGTAACACATGTAGTTAAAATAAATATTGCCTTAGGAGAATATCTTTCTTCTGCTTCTATTATTGCTTTGGTTAATTTATCTTTAGCCCCAAATACTACATCATCTTCACTTAAATTAGTTGTCAACCAATGTAATTCATAATCAGATGGTCTTCCAAGTTCAGGAGGAATTAATCTAAAGTATTCATTAAATCCTAAAGCAGTTGAAGAACAACCAACAGGACCATTAAAAATTATTGCAGCATCTCTTATTGTAGCTACTCTCACAGCAAGGTAAAAGTTTAAAAGACAACCTCCTGATTGTTGAAATTTACGATCACTACATTTAAGATTTCCTGCTTTTGCATTTTCTAAAAGTTCTGATGCCTTTCCAAAGAATAGATTTATTCCATTCGCTCTTTGTTCTCTTGTAGGGCATGTTTTCTTGCTAAGATCAATTCCAAAATCAGATTTCTCTTTGCATCCACATTTTTCTCCATTATTTTCTTTCATTTTTTTATCTCCATTGATATTATCTCTATTAATAAATATTTTTTTGAAAATAGGTATCAACTTTTTAAAATAGCTATTGAGATAGTTTTTTCTGAAATAATAGTTCTTTTTGAAGTAATATTTTTTATTAAAACTAAGATTTCATTAAATTTTAAACTCTCCTTCATCCTTTTTTTTAAGTTCTAATAATTTATCAGACCATGATCCTGCCCAATTCTTAAGTTCATCACTTTCTAATGGTGAAGGAACATACTCTTCTTTATTGTTATAAATAGCTTTTGCAAGTTCTCTATAGACATCTGCTTGAGTGGATTCTGGATCAGATTCAATGGTTGTTTTACCACTTAATTCAGCTTGAGTAACTGTAAGTGATCTTGGTACAAAACCAGCTATTGTACTTTTAGTTTGATCAGCAAAATCTTTTAAAATTTCCTTTTGTGCTGCAAAACTAATAGAATTTGCAATAATACCACTAAAAAGAGCTCCTCCTCCAGTCGAATATTTTTTTATACCTTTAAAAAGATTATTAGCAGCATAGATAGCCATAAAATCTGCTGATGAAACTGTATAAACTTGATCTGCTACTCCTTCTCTTATAGGCATAGCAAAACCACCGCAGACAACATCTCCAAGTACATCGTATAATACAATATCTGGAGAATATTTTTCATAGACATCTTCCTGCTTTAAAAATTCGACTGCTGTAATTATTCCTCTTCCAGCACATCCCACACCAGGTTCAGGTCCTCCAGCTTCAACACAATAAATTCCATTAAATCCTTCAATTACCACATCTTCTACTTTTAAGTTGCCTCTTCTTTTACGCAATGATTCAAGTACTGTTGGTATTGATTTTCCACCAGTTAATGTATTTGTTGAATCACTCTTTGGATCACATCCCACTTGCATTACACTATATCCAGTATCTGATAATGCTGCACTAATATTTGAGGTGGTGGTTGATTTTCCTATCCCACCTTTTCCATAAATTGCAATTTCTTTTATTTTCTTCAAATTACTCAACCTTTAATATTTCTTTTCAATTTAAATTTTTTAATTAAAATTAAGTTTTTCACACAAATTTTTTCAATTTAAGAATTAATTAATCCTATAATTTGCTTAATTAACCAAGTATTATGATTTCATCCGTAACATATTTGACAGAAACTTATCATTATTATTTAAGTCAATTTAATCCATATAATACTTTTTATTTAATAATAAACTCATATTTAATCTTAAATAAGATTCACATTATACCCTCTTTCATATTATCTCCAAATTTTAAATTTTTTATATTTTTTAATAATTACAAAAAATATTACTTTTTTAATAATTACAAAAATTATTAGTTAAAAATATAACAATTATTATAAAAATTTTATATAACAATTGTTATTTAAAAAAGTTATATATAAATGTTACTGCTTAAACAGTGAAATTAATAATTTTTTATAATAAGTTAATAACAAATATTAAAATTAAATTTTTTATAATTTAATTACAGTGGTTTTGATAAAGTTCTTAATAAATAAATTTTTTTAAAACTCATTTTAAAATGTTTAATTAGTAAAATTGAGAAAAATAATAGAATTTATATGAATTAGAGATAAGAAATGAGAATAATAATCACGAAAGTCATGATTATTGAATCAATAACTGATAGATAAATGTGAAGAGGAATTATTGGGATAAAATATATATAATAATTAATACTAAATATTTAATAAGTGGAGTTAACATATTAATATAGTAGCTTTAATAAAGTTCTTAACAAATAATTTTTTTAAAATTAAATATTATTAAAAAATATTAATTTAAAATTATTAATTTAAAATTATTTATATTAATTAAAGTAAAATTATATTCTTTAAAATTTAAAATTATAGATTTTTATAAAGTAATATTAAAAATTAAATAATTTAATAAAAAAATTTATAATTCAAAATTTAAGAATCTTTCTAAAATGACTATATAATGATTTGATTATGAAATTAATTAATTATGGTCGTGTTTATCATGGATAAAAAAATTTATAAGCATAATTCTTTAAATCAAATTATTTTTAATTTGAAATTTCCATATGATTTGCTTGATGAAAGTAAAATAAAAAGTTTTCATGAGAACATAAAGAATGATTTAAAACATGTTTTTGTTAAAAATAAACAAGAAGTTAATTTGAAATTAAATAATGGGAAAGGAGAATTTAAATTAGAAAATATTCCATTATCCTATGTTTTTCATGATAAAAAAACTTTTGAGGAAAGTACAAAATATGTTGAAATTGGAAAAAATTATGTTGTTTTAGATTATAAAACTAAAGATAATAATTACTCTAATTTTGAAGATATTAAAAGTTACATAAGAACCATATGCGTGTCTTTAAAGGCTTATGAACTTAAGGAAACAAATTATATTGGTTTAAGATATATAAACCAAATTATTTGTAAAAAAGGAAAACCATTTGAGTGGGAGGGAATAATTGACTCTTCTTTATTGAATTCTAATATATATGATAAATATGAAAAAATTTCAAATTTCATGCATACTTTAAGCTTTAAAAAGGATGATTTTAATATAATTTTCCATTTCGGTCAATTTAATAGTGATTATCCTAATCCTATTGCTAGAAAAGAATTTGTTTTAGATTATGATTGTAGTATTGATGAATCTAAATCTTTAATTGATGTTGTGAGTATCACTGAACAAATGAATAATATGATTTATAACTTATTTGAAGATAGTATTGGAGAAAAATTAAGGAGAAATATGGAGGAATGAAAAATGGATGTGAATATTGAGGATAGATATAATATTAAAAAAAGCACAAAAGGAGTTCATATTCCCACTAAAAAAAGCAATGAGAGAAATATAAAAGATTTTAAAATTTCTACAGACAAGTATAAAGACAGTAGAATGACAATAAAAAGAAGATTGCTTTAAAAATTGATTAACAATGAAATCAAGTGTGAAATCTGTTTGTAGGTATAGTTCGGGGAAAAGAGTATATCAAGGGGATATATATAGAGATTTAAGAATAATCGACTATGACTATGATAATAATGAAGAGGGAATTTTTGAATTAGAAATCCCTTATCTTATTGTACTTTCTCAAGACTGTGATTTACAGCAGGATTATGATAGTGGGGAAAAATATACACAACTTGAAGATAAAGAAAATGAAGATAAATTAAGATCTATACATGATAAATTTATCCCTTCAGTATTACTATGCCCAGCTTTTCCTGCAGAACAAGTGAGAGTAGGTATTCATTTGAAAAATTATAATAATCTTCTCATGGATTCTAAAGGAAGCGAAAATAAAAGTAAATGGAAAAATATTCTTCAAAATGAAACTCCAAGATATCATTTTATAATTGGAGATACTAATCTACAAGTTCCTGAATTAGTTCTTGACTTTAAAAGATACTATACTGTTCCTAAAAAATATTTTTATGATAAATTTGAAAATTATTATTTAGCCTCTTTGAACGAACTTTATAGAGAAGAACTTTCAAGAAGATTTACCAATTATCTTTCTCGCATTGGATTACCTGTCTTTGATGATTAAACTCATCTTTATTTATTATATATGATGCATTTACACTTTCTTTTTTCATGAATGTTTTAACAAATTGTAAATTAGGATTCATATCACATTTAAAATAAATCCCATAAAATTCAAAAACTAAGACTCTTAAGAAACTGGGCAACAATTATGAAATAGTCAAAAATAATGCATTATTTCATTGAAATAGGTAGTTCAACATGTACATGTAGCTATACACATTTAATAATTTTACCTATTAAAAAATAATTGTTACCCACTCTCTTATGGATTCTATTTTATTTATTCACTCAGATAGTTTCAACTTACTATGTCTTACAATGCTTCTTTCTAATATTAGTGTGATTGGTTAAATTGAATGAATAAAAGTTTAAAATAAATTGAAATTATTTAAAAATAGCTTAAATATCCTAATCTTAAAATTAAAAGTTAATATCGCTCCAAGTCAGTTATTATTTTTTGAATTTTCTGTATTATAGCTTAATTTAAAATAAATAAGAATTATTAGTTTTCATATAAAAAATCATGTCCATATATACAGTTTAAACAATATATAAATAATAAATCATGAAAATTATAAGATTCAAAGATTTTCAGGTAATATTATGGCAATTGTTTTTTGTTTTGAGAATTTGTTTTTCTTAATTTTGAAGTATATTGTAAATTTTCATTGTTTGAAAAGAAATATATTATTATGCTAAGATCACAATTTAATTCATCCATATATTCAGATACTTGTAAATTGATTTTATGACAATTATTTTTAATATAAATAATCTTATTATACATTTTTATTTCTATTATACAAACGGTATTGTCTTTGTATTGAATAGCAATATCTACTCCGCGATTTCCAAACATATACTCACCAATAATTTTCAAATCAGAAAATTGTTTCTCAATATAGGCACTGTAAAAAGAGGATGGAAATTCACAATTTGGAATTTGGATTTTAGCATAAAAGCATTAAGCCCATATACATGTCATTAAACTTTTATAGTCTGTTTTCAATTTTTCAATTGTG
>JAITOM010000272.1 GCA_031289975.1 Methanobrevibacter sp.
CTGCTTGTATACCACCATTAGTATTTGGGCCCACAGGATGTGTATTTCCGTTGGCTTGTGTTGCATATAGTAGGCTCATTAAACCTATAAAAATTATTAAACTCAAAATTTTATTTCTATTACTCTTCTTAATCATTTTTATTTAACTCCCCATAAAAAAATTCATTTTTATTAAAAAACTATGATTTATTAGTTAATTTGAAGAATAAAAAATTAATATAGTTTTTATTTAATGAATATAATAAAAAATTAATATAGTTTTTATTTAATGAATATAATAAAATTATCCATATTTAAATGTTACTATTTTGTTTTTAAAATCAGAAATTATTAAACTCAATATAATCAAATAAAAGTTAATTAAAAGGATTAAAATTAAATAAAAGATAATGAAAAGATTTAAAAATTAATCATAAGCTCTCTCTCTCTCTCTCTTTCTATTTAAGGAATAATTAGTCTTTTAATAAAATAATAAACCTATTTTATATGATACTAATTTAAAGGATAAGTTAATCCTGTTATTAGTTTAAAACATGTTTTATTACAAACATTCATATTTTAATTGATAAAATCACATTATATTATGTGATTATATTGAAACCATTGAATGGTTGAGAAGTATATTGCAAAAATAGGTGTTGAACTATATGATCTAAATTTTTCCTAACTGAAAATTAGATTTCAAATCTTTGAAACCCATACCATTTTTTACAGTGCCATTTAATAATAATTATCATCATGTACAGTGCCATTTGCAATAATATTTATCATCATATATTTTATTATATAATATTATCTCATAAGTAATTTATTATTATTTTTTTATTAAGAATTTATATTTTATTAGTACTTTTATTTATCAGATTTCATTGAATATAAATAAAAAATAGAAAGTGTTAAAAAGATAGAACCCAAAATTTTTAGGGTTATTTCAAATTCAGCTGATAAGGCTTTATTCCAAATTTTTACTTATCGTATTTTATGTAAAGTTTAAGATGAAAAGTTTGATAAACATAAATTGTTAATTTTTTCATTTATTATTCATATAATTAATTATAATCAATATTTCATAAATTAGCATATTTTTAAATAATATTTTTAATGATAAAAGAATATTAAAATTTTAAAATATAAAATAAGATTAATTATCATTGAATAAATTTTTATATTATTTTCAAACTTTAAGTTTTATACTATATATCTAAAAATCCAAAATTTACAAAACCTCCACACTTTTTGACACACTCCATTCAATAAAAATATTTTCAAAATTATCAACAATCCAAAATTTTAGATTTCAACAAAATTTTAAATCATTTAATTAATCTTTAAAATCAATTAAAAATTATAATTCAATATAAATTTTAATTTAAACAGTAATTTTAATTTAAACATTTTTTTTTTATAAGCTTAAATTTATATTTAAAATTCAATATTATGTTTATTAATAGAAATAAAAAATTTTAAAATTTTTATAAAAATAATTGTTGAAGAATCTTATTTATTAAAAAAAATAAATAATAAAGGTATTTAACTATTAAAATACCCATTAATTAAAGAGGTCCTACAAATATACTAATAACATCTTCAAATAACTGTAACCCACCATAGTATCCAGCATAATTATGAACAAGGATTGATTTATTATAGACTGGGAATGAAGCACTTACATGTAAAGCTCCAAAATCTTCCATTGCTGTTGGAGCTTCAAGTGAACTTGAAAGCAAAAAGATCTGTTTTTAAAAGACTGGACTATGAAGTTTCCAAATGTTACCGCTCCAGCATATCCACTTTGAGCACTCCAAGGATCAGCATCGTCCCATAAAGAAGATAGAGTTAATAAGAAAAAATATTATTCTGTATTGCAAAATTATTGCAAAATAATTTTTTAATTTTGAGCTAATCATTCATAGCATCTAATTTTTCTGGGAAATAGGTATCAACAACATATTCAAGACCATACTTAGAAAATGCTTGCTGTTCTGCTTTTTTACCAATTTTTAACATTTTTTTAATCTCATTTTGCCAATGTTCACTTTTGTATCTTGGATCTCTAGCTAATTCCTTTAATCTTAAAACATCAATTTCTTTTAAGTTATCTGTTGGAAGTTCATAGTTGACAATGTCACTTGCAGTAACACCTAAAAATTTAGCATCAGGAGTAGCTAAATCATGATTAACATGAGCAAGCTTTGCACTACCTGAAATAATGACCATAGCTATATGGAAACCCCATGGATCTCCATCGTTACAAATGTAAACAGGCAAATTTAACTCTTGACTAACTCTTTTTAAAAATCTTCTTGTAGCACGAGCAGCTTGTCCTTTAAGACCTACGATTAAAGTATCGAACTTTTTATATGCATGTTCTTGAACCATTCTATGAAACATCCCCATTGTTTCAACAGCTATTACTCTTTTAACATTATGTTCAACAAAGTCTACTTCATTAATAGTTGGTGATATTGTATAACCAGATTTACCTGATTTCAATCCATTAATTTCAATATCCCCTTCTTTAAATATAATATCTCCATAAACTGATGCACCATCTTCTTCTGGCATTAATCCTAAGTCTTCACGAGAAGACCCTATTGTAACCTCTAAATCCTCTGAAAGGATGTTAGATTCCTGTTGGTTTGCGAAAGGCATTCCCCAACCTTCACTAACATAATACATTTCCCTTAATGTAGCTGTTTTTTCAATGTTAACAAGGTTTTTACAGAAGTTAGAAACAAACATCATTTGTCCAATTTTTCTAATCTGTTTAACATTACCAATAGATCTTTTACCATATCTATCTCCTAAAATAAAGTGTCTTTTATCTTCATCGTAAACAATATTTGATGTTCCGCGTGAAGGCACTTTAATAGAAGGAACTTCTTGTTTATGAACATCATCAATGATTGTTTGACCAAGACCTTTAAGTTTATTCAATGTAATCGCTTTTCTTTCACTTATATTAGCATTTTTAACTTCACTCATAATTATTCACCCAATATCTTTCTTATTCATCAAAGTATTTATCAAGACTATCAGAATTTTCATTTTCTTCAATTTTTTCATCTAAATCAGTGACTTTTTCATCTTCTAAATCACTAACTTCTTCATCTTCTAATCCAATAACTTTTTCATTACCTAAATTATCAATTTCAGTGTTTTCTTCATTAAGTTCTTTACTTTGAGCATCCACTTCATCATTTGCTAAACCAATTTCTTCAGCTTTATCAGGATCTTCACCAAGAAGTTCGGCTAAAGCTCTATGAGTGACCCTTGATAATAGTTCTTCATATTCAGGAACATCGGTTTCAGCTAAAATAGCTGCTTCTCTTAATATTAAAGGAACACATTCTTCAAAAATTTTAGATCTTATTTCTTTTTCTTCAGCTGCTTTTTTAGCCCTTAAATATTTTTGTAACTTACGAGCAACAATCATTGATGCTCGTTTTACTTCATGAATTATTTCTGGTTCTGGTGCAACACTTTGTTTACCAGTGGACAAATATGGGACTTGAGTAGATATTATATTAACAAACATTGTGAATGGAATGTTATCTAAATCTTTAAGACCATATCTTCTCCAATCCACAGTTTTAAGAGCTTCTGTAATAGCACAACTACCTTGGTCAAATGTTAAAGGAACTCGGTTTGCAAATCTCATTATTTCAGATTTTCTTTGTTCATTAATTACTCTTCCAGATTTTCCACCATAAGCCAATCCAGCTTCAATAATAAAAGCAACTCCACCCCTATATGCAACAGGTTTTCTTGTTGTAGCTTTAATAAACTCAGGCTCTAAACTTTCTTTCATTCCCTTTTCTATTTGTTCATTCCCAATAGGAATAAGTCCAGATGTAGGAGGAGCCAAAAAAGTCATTTTACCTATTGCATCAACAATTTGTTCAGCTTCTTTCCATTTCATGCTTTTAGGACGTTTATTTAAATCAATTTTTGTAATTTCTTCTATTTCATTTAACTTACCCTCACTCATTCTTGAAAGTGAATTTGAAAGTAAAGTTCTAAATCTTCGTTTATCCGTGCGTTTAGCCATGAAAATTAAGTCATCTGCAGTAATACCTTTAGGATGAGGTAAAACTTCCTTTGGTAAAACAGGAACGATATCTGCAGCTCTTTTAAAAGTATATTTCTCTCCTTCAGGATCTCTAAATATGATTTTTGCATGAGGATTTCCTACTATAGTTCTTCTAATGTATTCAAATGCACCTTGTTCTGCTTTAGAGTAGGCTACCTCTTTAAATTGAAGTTCAATAGAAACACCAGTGGATGTTGGAGTAAACTCTTCTTTTTTCATTAAAAGACCTTTATTCTCTTTAACATCCATTTTAAAAGTCATTTTAATTCCTTTTAATTTGCCGTTTTCAACGTATGCAGAAGAAACCTTTGCTGGTTCACCAGTGGTCATTTGAGATAATAAAACACAACCACTACAACCTAAACCTTGTTGACCTCTTGATTGAATATTTCTAAATTTAGAGCCAGCGAACATTGAACAATAAACTTGCATAATAAAATCTTCAGGTATTCCTGGTCCATTATCCGTATGTTTAAGTAAGTAATGCTCTTTTTCCAATTTTTGAAGATCAATTTTAACTTCAGGCAATATTCCTGCTTCTTCAGCAGCATCAAAACTATTGGTAATTAATTCATGAAAAACCATGGTCAAAGACCTAATTTTACCTGAAAAACCTAACATTTGCTTATTTTTTCTAAAGAACTCTGATGGTGATAATTGTTGAAACTCATCAAAGAGTTCAGATGCTTGTAATGACAAATTTAACCTCCATTTAAATAAATAAAATAGCTTAAAATTCGGCACTGTAAAAAGAGGATGGAAATTCGAAATCTGGAATTTGGATTTGTAGCAGAAAAAGTTTAGATCATATACATGTCATTAAACTTTTATCAAACTTTTATCCTCTATTTTCAATTTTTCAATTGTGAAAATCCATCCTTTTTTTACAGTGCCTAAAATTCTAATATTAAAAATTTATTAATAAAAATAAGCTTGTTAATAAAAATAAGTTTGTTAATAAAAATAAGTTTGTTAATAGAAATAAACTTATAAAAATTTAATATAATATAAATGTTTTATTACTAAACTAAATTTATAATCAAATTCAAATTAAATAATTTCTAAATTTTATAAAATAAACTTATTGAAAAGAAAAAACAATAATTTATAAACAAACAAGATTTATATTCATATTACTCTTCATACATATATATGTTTCACATCATATATAAATTTTTCTTATAGCTAATAATAATTTTTTAATTTACTTTAATTAAATTCATAATTTATTTTCACACTTTAATTAAATTCATATTATTGTTCATATATACTTTAAGATAGAGCATTTCAAAAGTAATATTAAAATTTATATAAAATATGTTCTATAAGACTAATAATTTAATTAGTGATTTCGTATAATTGTTTATTTTTAAAAATATTATTTAAATATGAGTTATTATAATTGGAAAAGGTTATGAAAGTTTGATAAAATACTATATAGTATTTCTCCGGCACTGTAAAAAGAGGATGGAAATTCACAATTTGGAATTTGGATTTTAGCATAAAAGCATTAAGCCCATATACATGTCATTAAACTTTTATAGTCTGTTTTCAATTTTTCAATTGTG
>JAITOM010000293.1 GCA_031289975.1 Methanobrevibacter sp.
ATTTAAAATTATTTATATTAATCAATATAAATTTATATTATTTAAAATTTAGAATTATAGATTTTTATGAACTAATATTTGAAATTAAATAATTTAACAAAAAAATTTATCATCCAAAATTTAAGAACTTTTCCAAAATGACTATAATAAAATATATATAAAATGTTTATAAAATATGATAATATTATCAAAGTTTAAGATTTAGTTTAAAATTTTAATTAAAAATCTATTTTAAATCAATTATTAACTATAATAGTCTATTCTTTTTAAAAGTAAATAAATTTCATGATATTTTGTTAATAAGTTAAATCATGATATAATTAAAAAACTAACTTTAATATTAAAAAACTAACTTTAATAAAAATATTTTAATTAAAATTAAATGAGGTTAAAAAAATGAGAAGATCAAGAGGATTTAGAAGTAAAACCCGAAATAAGCTAAAAGCTGTAGTTAAACCTGGAAGATCCAACCCTATTTCAAGAAAAATTCAAAGATTTGAAACTGAAGATTTGGTTCATATAATCATTGATCCCAGTATTCATAAAGGTCAACCGCACTCAAGATTCCATGGTAAAACTGCTAAAGTCATTGGAGAAAGAGGTAAAGCATATTTATTATCCTTAAAAGATGGAAATAAGCTTAAAAAACTTATAATAAGACCAGAACATTTACAGATTCAAAAGTGATTTTCATGATAGGAAAGAAAACATTGGAGACAGACCCTATCCCTATGACCAATGTTAAAAAAATTCTTGAAGATTTTTCAGGAAAATTTGAATTAAACTATGAACAAAACTTAACATTGGATCATGTTAATAAATTTTCAGAACTTTCTTTTGAGGATAGTGAAAAATTAATTGATGAACTTGAGAGTATAATAAAAAGAAAATATGCTATTAAAATAGTTGATGTTTTACCAGAAGATTTAGCTGATTTAAGATTATTATTTGCTAAAGAAAGAATACCTATTAAAAAAGAGAGCATGGAAGAAATATTAGATATTTTAAATAAATATAGATGATTTTAGTAAAGAACATTCTACTTATAGTTAAAATAATTTCTTTATAAGTAACATAAATCTATAAAATTATTATTTTTTAAATATGTTGTGATATAATGGAAGATTATGCAGTTATTTTAGATTATTTGCCTACAGGATATGTAACTGAGAGCATGTCATCCTTTAAAAAAAAACCTGTTGCTCAATCAATGGGGACTGAAAACTTCACTCTTCTTGAATTAACGCCTAAAACAGACTTAGAAATA
Source organism: Methanobrevibacter sp. (assembly GCA_031289975.1). Lineage (GTDB taxonomy): Archaea > Methanobacteriota > Methanobacteria > Methanobacteriales > Methanobacteriaceae > Methanovirga. The sequence continues at coordinate 1,268 of JAITOM010000293.1, forward strand.
GATGAAACTGTCTACATAGGAGCTAATCTTGAAGAGAGAAATAAAATAGATAGAGTCAAAGGAAAATTAGACTTTGAAAACTTAACGGCTACAAGCAGAATCGAAATTGACTACATAATCAAAGAAATTGTTCAAAAAAATGAAAAAAAATATATTGACTTCTTTAATACTGCTGAACCTTTGAGTCTTCGACTTCATAAATTAGAACTTTTACCTGGTATTGGTAACAAGCATATGCTACATATTCTTAAAGAAAGAGAAAAAGAACCTTTTAAAAATTTTGAAGATATTAAAAACAGAGTTCCACTACTTTCTGACCCAATTAATACGATTGTTAACAGAATAAAAATGGAGATAGATACTACTAAAGATCGTAGAGGTAAAAATAAATATATTCTCTTTACAAAATCTCCCAAAAATGATTCTGAAAAAAGAGGACGAGGCAAGTCTGGGAAAAAAAGAAATAAAAGACGGGAATAAATCTTTTTTAAATGCTTTGGAAGACTCACACCAAAATAGTTTTCAATTACATTATTGGTTGCTGGTAAAAAGTCATATTGAGTATGCCGTATATAACCATCAAATTTGGATTTAAGTTTATTAAGAATAAAATCTTCCAATTCTTCTGGAATTTCATCTGAATGATTTAATAATTCTTTAAACTTATTTTTATCTTTCTTATATTCTTTTTGATAAAGAATATTCAGTATGGATCTTTTTTCTTTATATCAGTTTTTTATGTTGGGATCTAATTTTTTATTTTTCATCTTTTTATAAACTATTTCATCTAAGCTTTGATTAAATGGAATATGCAAAGATTGTGTATGAATCCTAAGCTTTCTACAATATCTTTATACATTGGATAAACATCTGTTGTTATGGCTAATTTTTTATGGTTTTTAGTTGCATTAGCTATGAAATTTTTCATTGTATTCTTATTTAAATCACCTACAATTTTATAATCTACTAAAACATCAAGTTCCATGTCAAATAAAACAAGAATATAGAATTTTGACCAGCAATTTTAATGTATTGCTCGTCATATCAATAATTACATGATAATTTTTTCATACATTTATATTTAAACTTAAATTATTATATCTTAATAATATTTAATATCAGATGTTTAATAAGATATAGGTTATATAATAATCTCGAGAATTAATATAATAATATTTTAGGTGATGTTAATATGAGCGAAAATTCATCATTAAAAACAGATTCATTAAAATTAAAATCATCATATCCTATTATTCATAAAGATGAATGCAAAGGATGTAAAAGGTGTATTAGTGAATGTAAGGAAAATGTTATTGAATTATGCCATGAATTGAATAATTTAGGATATAACTATGCTAAATATAAAGATGATGGGTGTATTGGATGTGGAAACTGTTATTATACTTGTCCAGAGCCATTAGCTATTGAAGTATACATTTCAAGAAGAAAGAGGAAATAAAAAACTTTTTTAGATAAATTTTTTATAGAAAACTAAATTTATATTTAATAGTTTTTATAAATATAGTGATGTAAAAAATGTTTGTAATTAATCATTGTTTTTAAATATCTTATTGTTGAAAATTTATTTTCAACTTAGGAGAATTAATTCACCTGTTTAAGAATTTTAAATTAATATTAAGTTAATTTTTTAAATAATAATTTTTATTTTTTTATTTTTAAAAATAAGAATTATAATTTTTTTATAGTATTTTTTATAAAGTTCTTAATAAATAATTTTTTTAAAAATAAATATTATTAAAATATATTTATTTAAAATTAGTTATATTAATTAAAATAAGTTTATATTATTTAAAATTTAAAATTATAGATTTTTATAAATTAATATTTAAAATTAAATAATTTAATAAAAAAAATATATCATCCAAAATTTAAGAACTTTTCTAAAATGACTATATTTTAAAAGCATTTTTAAAGTTAGAAAATCTATGATTTTTATTTATTTTAATCAATGCATTGAATTATAAACACAGAATTTGTTTACTTATACCATATACCTAACTTAATAAAAAATTAAATTTTTTGGATTTATAACATATATTCTTTAGCTCGATTATAAATAAATTATGTTTTGATTATATAGTATATTATTTATTTAATTAATTAACTTTTTATTTAAATAATTTTAAATAACATTTTTATTAAATTTTTAAATTAAGAAAATCAAAAAAGATGATTTTTAATTTAAATATTAAAAAAGATGATTTTTAATTTAAATATTAATATAGTTTTATAATGAAATTTTAATTTAATGTTTAAATATTTATTAGAAACAGAATATTTAAAAATTTTTATAAAATTATATTGAACAAGCTCATTAATAATAAAAAGAGTATATGTCATTTAAATAATGAAATTCGTAAATAAATATAAAAAATAAGAATTAAAGATAGACTTCTTAAAATATATTATTATGTGTTAATATGGATGAAATAAATGATAATAAAGTTCAATGGAATAGTCATCGCTCTTTTTTATTTTCAATGATAGGTGCAGCTATTGGTTTAGGCAATATTTGGAGATATCCGTATGTACTTTATTCAAATGGTCGAGGAACATTTTTAATTGTTTATTTAATATCCATATTATTAATTGGTATTCCTTTTCTACTTTTAGAGTATAGTGTTGGATTTAGATTTAGTACATCGATACCCAAGATATTTAAAACTATTAAATCAAAATTAGAAGTAATTGGATGGTTTATTGTTGTTCTTCCATTTCTAATATTAACCTACTATGTTTGTGTAATTGGATGGGATGGAATATATTTTATACTCAGTTTTTTCAAAGGATGGGGAACTAACACTGATCACTTCTTTTCGCAAACACTACTACAATCAACAAACTCAATTACAGGATTAACAAGCATCGTTTTACCCTGTCTAACTTCAATAATAATTGTTTGGTTTATTGTATGGTTAATATCACATAAAGATCTTAATGAGGGTATTGGAAAAGTAAATAAAATCATGATCCCAACAATTTTCCTAACAATGGGAATTATTGTTTTCTATTCACTTACATTAAAAGGAGCATTCTTTGGTTTAACTTCATTATTTAATCCAGACTGGAATGAAATATGCAATCCCCATATATGGATTGCAGCAATAAGTCAAATAATTTTTTCATTAGCTATTGGAGAAGGTATAATTCTCACATATACCAGTTATCTTCCTGAAAATTCAAAATTAACTAACAATGCAATTACAATTATTTTTATAAACTGTGGTTTTGAATTATTTGCTGCAATTGGAGTATTTTCAATCTTAGGATTCATGTCTACAACAACAGGGATGGATATCACTCATCTTATAAGTGAAGGTACAGGTTTGGCATTTGTTGTTTTTCCAGAAATTTTGAACATCATGGGTCCAATTGCTTATTTGATAGGACCATTATTCTTTTTATGTATATTTCTTGCTGGATTAACCTCAGCCATTGCATATCTTGAACCAGTGATTTATGCTGTAGAAGAAAAATTTAATTTTCCTCGTAAAAAAGCAACAACTTATTTATGTATTTTTGGTGTGATGATAACAATGATATTTACAACTGGTATGGGTAGCTATCTTTTAGGAATAGTAGATAAATTTTTAAATTATATTGGTGGTTTATTTTCAATTATTTTAGAATTAATTATTTTTTCATGGCTTGTTGGAGCAGACAAATTATTGGATACATTAAACAATAATTCAACTATAAAAATTGGTGAATGGTGGACTATACTTATAAAATACATATTAGCTATTTTATTACTTTGTCTGTGGATTAACGAAATGATAAATATATTTAACACATCAAGCTTTAAATTGATTGTTAATATTATTCTATCCATCATACTTATATTGGTACCATTAATATTAACATCATTTAATCCAAAAGATAAATTAATAACTAGATGAATGTGATATTTGTAGACTTTTTTATATAATCCTATTTTTATAAAATCTTTAATTTATTTATATTGTAGATTAAATGAGTCTTTATTAAATACAATTCATTTGAGTAAAAAATAAGGAAGATTTAAATACTTCCACTAACATATTTTCAATTGATGATATTGTTAATACTAATATCATCATTAATATTAATAAATATTGTCATCAGTAAAAATTTAGACATTGTCTAAAGAGATCTTTAAATTCTAAATAAAGTATTAAAACTATTAAATACAGTATAAATAAAGCAATACAATTAAACTTATAAAAAAAATAATGGTGATTATTATGGTAGTTAAAAGTATAGAAATAGAACCAAATTTATCATAATCACAAAAAGAAAACTGGGCACTGTAAAATGAGGATGGAAATTCACAGTTTGGAATTTGGATTTTAGCATAAAAGCATTAAGCCCCTATACATGTCATTAAACTTTTATCGTCTGTTTTTAATTTTTCAATTGTGAAAATCCATGCTAATTTTACAGTGCCATCATTTAATAGCTAATAAAAATATATATAATCCAGATCCTGAAAGTTTAATGAAAATGGTAGGTATAATTAAATCAAAAGAACTATACTATGTAATAAAAGCTGTAAAAGATATACATAGTAAATATAAAAATAAAAGCAGATAAAAAAGTAATAAAAATTAAATGAAAATCATTAAATGAGAGTCACATATGAATATTGGAAAAAGTTTTAAAACTGAAGAAATTCTCGGCATTGGTTTATTTACATTAAGCATAGTATCATTATTAATCATGTTGAAAGTAGGATTAAACCAATCAATATGGGAAGATGAAGCATATACTCTTAATTTAATATCTAAATCTTTCATTGATATGGTTTTTACTATTGCTGGTCATGATGTTCACCCTCCACTATATTATCTTATTTTAAAAAGTGTTTTTCAGTTTTTTTCATTATTTCTACCACTAAAAACATTTAATGCAGTATTTACATTTAATTCAAATTATTTATTAAATGTTATTGTAGCTAAATTAACATCAACTATTCCATTGTTCTTATTATTCATTTTTAGCTTCACAAGATTAAGAAAAGATTTTGGATGGCTAATTAGTGGTATTTTTGCATTTTGTATAATCACAATGCCCAATATAATGAACTATGGTCTTGAAATTCGTATGTACAGTTGGGCTATGTTATTTGTAACTTTGAGTTTTTATTACTCTTATAAAATTACTATTGAGTCAAGTAAAACAAATTGGGGCATGTTCATTATATTTAGTTTAATGGGGGCATACACACATTACTATGGGACATTAGCTATTGCTATTATAAATCTAATACTATTACTTAATATATTTTTAAAAAATAGGGAAAAGATCAAAAATTGGGCAATATCAACAACAATCATAACATTAGGTTATATCCCTTGGATACTTTT
>JAITOM010000392.1 GCA_031289975.1 Methanobrevibacter sp.
ATGTCTTACAGTGCATTAGGAAATTTCCATAAAAATTCACTTTTAATAGCTTGTATGCATTTCATGGATCCATTTAACTTTGATGAAGATCGTGTTAAGAAATGTGTTATTCATTATGCAATTCCTGATGGTCGAATTATTCCATTTTGCACTATGAATTCTATATATAGACAAGAAATTGAAGATAAATTTGCTGTTCCTATTGAAGAATTTAATAAAAAGCATAGATAATAGCTATTATTCAATATCATACTATATTATGTAACAGCCATCAATTTAGTACTAACAGTTAATGAAAAAGATTCCCCAGAAAATATAGTTGCCTTAGCCCATACGAGCCAATCAAATAGTAAAAATAAAAAAATTGTTATAGGAGCAAATACTAAAGGACTTATTTCAAACAAAGTAATGATTTTTACAAAAATTTAAGTTTCATACTATGTTATATAATGATGCTTTTAATTTTTATCCTTCATTCGCATTGTTGCATGTCTATGAGCCCAACACTGAATACAAACACCAACAGGAAGTCCAGCTGTGTGAGTATCGGCTTTTATAATCTTAACATCTAAAACTGTAGTTTTTCCTCCAAGTCCCATTGGTCCAATATTTGTTTTATTAGCATCATTTAAAATATCTTCTTCAAGTTTAGCTAAAAGTTCATCAGAATTTCTCATACCGATTTCGCCGAGAATTGCTTTTTTACTTAATTTAAGAGCAAAATCACTTGTTCCACCAATTCCCACCCCCACAACAATTGGTGGGCATGGTTTACCTCCAGCTTTCTTTATAGCATCAACTACCAAACATTTAATCCCATCTACTCCTATTCCTGGTAATGCCATTACCAACACATTATTATTTTCAGATCCGAAACCTTTTGGTAATACTGTAAATTCTATATAATCATCATCAATTAGCTCAATATCAATCATTGGAATATTAACACCAACATTATCACCAGTGTTAATTCTTGTTATAGGATCTACAATATTTGGTCGGAGTGGTACCTTTTTAGTAGCTTTTCTTAAACCAGATATAATTCCATCATAAAGATTCTCAACCTTAACATTTCCAAGTTTTACAAAAATTATAGGTAATCCTGTATCTTGACATATAGGAATATTTTTTTTCTCAGCCAATTTAATATTCTTTAAAATAGCTTCAAGATTTAAACATGCTAACTCATTACTCTCTATTTTAAGAGCATTTTCTATTGATTTTACAACATCTTTTGGTAGAGAGATAAGTGCTCTTTTAAAAAGTTCATAAATTACATTTTCTATTTCTTTTTCACTAATCATAATTATCCTCTGTTAATTTTTTATCTTTGAGAAGTTATCCAACAATTCAAAATCTCATTAAATTTTTAAATTAGTTAATTGAGCTTTAGAACCAATTAAAATTTATTATTCAATATTAATCTTAATAACCATTAAGCAGCATATATTGATGTAAATCTTTTGATCAAACTTTTGTTGTTAAAGACAAGTTTAGGAAAATCTATGATTTCTCGTTTATTTCCAAAGAAATTTAGAGAAATCTATGATTTCTCGTTTATTTCCAAAGAAATTTAGAGAAATCTATGATTTCTCGTTTCTAAAAGTTTGAATGAATTTTATAATATTAATTTATATTTAAAATTAATTATATTATTTGTTAATGAAATAAAAGATTAAAAGTTTTAATAAAAATAATTGATGGGCAACCTCTTAATGAAATTTAAATACAAAATCAATTTTATCTTATATAGTGAATTCATAAAGTTTTTAATAAAAATAGTATTTTACCAAACGTTTATAACATTTTCCAATATTATATTTATAATATTTTATCTTTATAAAAATTTTATCTTTATAAAAATCATTTAATTTTAATATAAATGTATTTAAAAGATTATTAATAAACTTTACAAATGTTAGATAGGTTATAAATTTTAAGCAAAACACTATAACTTTTTTAAAAATAAATATTATTAAAAAATATTAATTTAAATTATTTATACCAATCAAAAATATATTTATATTATTTAAAATTTAAAATTATAGATTTTTATAAAATGATATTTAAATTGAATAAATTAATAAAAAAATCATCATTTAAAAATTTAATAACATTGCCATAAGGACTATAAACAAATTTAATTTAATAAAATTTTAATAAAATTAATTCTTATTTATATAGTTTATTAGATTTAATTCTATAGTGTTATAAACACTCAATACTATCAACTTAAGAACTTTTAAACTTAAAAATTCTTAATTAAAAGTTTTACTAAAATTTTGTTTATACAAACTCCATTTTTAATTTCAATCCAATCTTAAAAAAATAATTTCTTAAGTTGACAACATTGTATAAATACTACTTTAATTTATATAATCTAATTCATATAAAATATAATTATATAATATACCAATAAATTATTAATGACTAATAAAACCATGTGAAACTCCCACTACCCTAAAGGGTAGGAGCTTCTTATAGTTCTGTTTCACCATACTAAGCTTTAAATAGCTATGTTCTTTAAGTTATAATACATTCCTGTTTCATCAGCAGGTTTCAATATTGGAGTATTATTAAAAGACCTCTCCTGTGGGTTATGTGGTCGGTGTATGCT
>JAITOM010000130.1 GCA_031289975.1 Methanobrevibacter sp.
TTTTTCAAATGATAATTCAGTTATTTCACTAATCTCCTCCAATGAAAAACCTTTATTTTTTAATTTTAAAGCAAAATTCATTTTTTCTTTTTCAATACCTTTTTCTTCACCTATTTCTATACCTATTATTATTTAAAATTGTATTGAGGAATAAAGAGTATTTTAATGTCTAAATTATGGAGCTGTGAAAAATCGAACTGATATTGTATCTAAGCATCAAAAAAATTAGATGATGTGAAAAATTCAACTGATAAGTTATTATTATATGACTTTCATTTTTAAGAGGATGTTCCATAATTAAATAAATTATTTAAATCCTTATTTTATTAAAATAAGCTTAAAAAACTCTAATTTTTAAAAATAAGAAATTCAAAAATATCTTAAAATTTGGTTTGTGAAAAATCCAACCGATAACTTTATTTTTAACTTTCTACTCAAATGTATGGTATAAGTAAAAGTCTTTTTTAGCAATCCATCGATGTTATAAAGTTCTTAAAATGCTTTAAAAAATAAAGTATTACAAATATTAAATAAAGTATTATATCTTCATAAGTTGAATCTTTCAACCCTAACTATTTTTAGTTTCCTTTATATGTAAAATCCAAAATTTTTTAAAAACATCCACACTTTTAATTCCCTCATTAAGTAGAAAGATATTTATATAATATTAATAATATATTAATTATAATTCATACAATGGAGGTAAATAATGATTATTGTGTTTGCTACAGTGACTTTAAAAACTGGAAAAAATCAAGAGTTCATTAATGTTTCAAAGGATTTAATAAAAAATACACGATTAGAAGAGGGATGTATTGATTACAATTTATATGGTGACTGTGAATCTCATGATCTTTTTGTTTTCGTGGAAAAATGGAAAGATGAAAAAGCTTTAAATGAGCATATGGAAACAGTTCACTTTAAAAGTTTTGTGGAAAAAGGTTCACCACTATTTGCTAAAGATTTGGATATAGTACAATATCTTACAAAAAATTAAATTCTTTCATTTTTAACTTATTTTTTTATTTAAGATAATTAGCAAATTTTTCTTTATAGCAAATTTTTCTTTATTATAGAAATTTTAAAAATTTTTATCATTATAAATATTAAAATAATTGTAATTATTCATTTAAATTTAATTTAAATAATTTTAATTCACAGGAAAATATTATAAAAATAACAAATATTACCATTATCACCATAAATTTAATATTTAATTTTTTAATCATTCATATATTCTCTTTTTAAAACACTACAAATAAACCAAATTAATCCTATTTTTTCTATATAGTCATTTTGGAAAAGTTCTTAAATTTTGGATGATAATCTTTTTTATTAAATTATTTAATTTCAAATATTAATTTGTAAAAATCTATAATTTTAAATTTTAAATAATATAAATTTATTTTAGTTAATATAACTAATTTTAAATAAATATATTTTAATAATATTTATTTTTAAAAAAGCTATTTATTAAGAACTTTATCAAAACTACTATTAATATCAATATTCAATTATGAGAATAAATAGAAAATTATATAATAGAGTTTAATAATATGATTAACATACTACACAATATTTAAATAAATAGAAAAATGAATATTTATTTATCTTATATTTAATGTAGTATATAACTCAAGGAGGAATTAACATGAAAGGATTGGCAATGAAAAAAATTGGTGAAATTGGATGGGTAGAAAAAGAAAAACCTAAAGCAGGACCATTAGATGCAATAGTAAAACCATTAGCAATTGCACCATGTACTTCCGACGTGCATACCGTTTGGGAAGGAGCTATTGGTGAACGAAAAGATTTAATTTTAGGGCACGAAGCTGTTGGTATTGTTGATGAAGTAGGACCAATGGTAAAAAATATTAAGGTAGGAGACAGAGTTATTGTTCCAGCTATTACTCCAGATTGGGGGAGTGATGCTGCACAAAGAGGATTTTCATCACAAACAGGCACTCCTTTAGGAGGATGGAAATTCTCCAATGATAAAGATGGTGTATTTGGTGAATATTTCCATGTTAATGAAGCAGATTTTAACCTTGCAATATTACCTGATACCATGACTCCTGAAGTTGGCTGTATGCTTACAGATATGCTATCAACAGGATTTATGGGGGCTGAAAATGCTAAAATTCCAATGGGAGGTTCTGTAGTAGTTTTAGGTATTGGTGCAGTAGGTTTATCAGCCATTGCTGGAGCAAAATTATTAGGTGCTGGAAGAATATTTGCAGTAGGAACAAGACCAGTATCAGTTAATGTTGCTAAAGAATATGGAGCAACAGATATAATTTCTTATAAAGATGGCAGTACTTCAGATCAAATAATTGAAGCAACTGATGGAGAAGGTGTTGATGCAGTAATTGTAGCAGGTGGAGGACCAGATATATTAATCGATGCTGTAAACTCAGCAAGAGCAGGTTCTGTAATTTCAAACATAAACTACTTTGGTCAAGGAGATACCTTACCTATTCCAAGAATTGGATGGGGATTCGGTATGGCTGATAAGAATTTTGCCACCGGGTTATGTCCAGGTGGAAGAACCAGAATGGAGCGTTTAGCTGACCTTGTAACATACGGAAGAATAGATCCTGATTTATTAATTACTCATAGATTTAAAGGTTTAGATAAAATCGAAGAGGGTTTATTATTAATGAAAGATAAACCAAGAGACTTAATCAAACCTATTATAACTATAGAGTATTAACAATAGGATTTATATGTTGTTTAGAAGTAGATTTAATTAAAATCTATTTCCATTCTTTTTTTTTTATAATTAAGTATATGACTATTAGTGAAATAATAATTCGATTATATGAAAAATTACAAGTAAATAGCTAATGTTATTTAAAAAACTTATTGGAGATGTTTATATGAAAATTGCAGTGCTTGGTGGTACTGGAGATCAAGGTTTAGGAATAGCTATTCGTTTTGTTCAATCAGGAGAACAAGTTATTATAGGTTCAAGGAAAGCTGAAAAAGCTAAAAAAGCTGTTAAAAATATTAAAGAGCTTTTAGGAGGAAATGATTTAGATAATCTAAAAGGTTTATCAAATGAGGATGCTGCAAAAGAAGCAGAAATAGTAATATTAACAGTACCTATTTTGGCTCAAAAACCGACCTTAGATTCTGTTAAGGATTTTGTTGAAGGAAAAATCTTAGTTGATGCTACAGTTCCATTACAGTCAAATATTGGTGGTACACCTACAACATATTTCAAATTATGGGAAGGATCAGCAGCTGAAAGAACAGCATCTATTTTAAAAGGTTCAGGAGCAAAAATTGTTTCAGCATTTAACAATATCAGTTCTTCAAGTTTAAAAGACTTCGATAAAAAACCAGAAATTGATTGTGATTGTCTTGTATCCTCTGATGATGATGAAGCTAAAAAAACAGTCATGGAATTAATTGAAAAAATACCTGGTATAAAATGTGTTGACTGTGGTCTTTTAGAACAAGCAAGAACTGTTGAAAGAATAACAGCTCTTCTTATAAACTTAAATATCC
>JAITOM010000193.1 GCA_031289975.1 Methanobrevibacter sp.
TATCATTAAATTTTTTAAAAAAGTTTAATATCTCTTTAAATTAAAATTTGAATAATTTAAAGAATAATTTTTAATAAAAATTTTTAAATAAATGTTACAAAAGTTTGGAGAAATACTATAATATATTAAAATTTATATTAATAGATTAAAAATAAAAATCGAATAATTAATATATTTTTATATTTAAAAATACCAATAAAAAAAAATTATCAATTCATTTATAATAATATAATTAAGATGTTATTATTATATTAAATATTTATTATATAAATAATTTATTATATTTATTAAATTTTTTTAATATAAATACTTAATGCTACAAAGCAATAGCCTTAAAAATGATATAATCTTAAAAATTCAGAATAAGAAAATATATTATTAATTAATGTATTCCAACTCTGCATCTTTAAGATTCACCAAATTCTTTACTTAAGAAGTTTGTTATCTTCTTTAGAACATGTATTAAATATTTCTGTTTTTTTAGTATTTAAATCATTATCATAATAATAACCAATTTTATTTAAAACCGTTTTAACATCCACAGCTGTTTTAAAACAACCTGATCTTGAAAGTAAAACACCCTGAGGATTAAAATTAGATAGTTTCGTCATTGATTTATTAAGGTCTTCATAACATGCAATTCCAAGAACAGCATCAAAATCATTTTCTTTAACTATTTTATTAACAAATGTTGAACCAGGAACTATAAATACTTTATAACCAATTTCTTCAGCCTTTGGTTTAATAACACCAATAGCACATTTTCCACAATTATTACATAGAATTCCTGTTTCATTTAATGGTGCTTCACAATTTGGGTCTCTTAAACAATGTGGAAAAACTAAAATCTTCTTTTTATTATCAATATCTTTAAACTTATTCTTGTTTATTTGATTTCTTATTTCAACCCCTATATGATCAACCATTATATCATCAAAACCTAAAACTTTTGATAGCTTTTTCAAAGGAGAATATAAAAAATCTAAAGCAAAAAGAACTAATTTTGGAAAAATAAGTGTATCTCGCTTTAATAATATTATTCCTAAAATAAGAGAGATTATAAGAATAATTATTAAGCTAATTAGAAGAATTATAGCTATTTGTCCAATTGCCTGAAATAAATTTTCACTAAACATTCATTAAACTTTTTTAATTTTTAATATATATAATTTGTTTATTTTTAGGACACTGTAAAAAATCGATTTTAAAAATGTTTGCTTTCTTTACAATGTTTCCATGCATGAAATAATCTTTGAACGGCTGTAAAATAAGATAAAATTACTAAAAATATAACTATAAACTGGATATAATCAGTATTTACTAATCCAACGAGTAAAGATATCATTAAAATTATTAAACGCACAGCTCTTTTGGATATTCCAACACTATTACTTATTCCTTTAGATTCTGAACTTGCTCTGATATAACTGATTATGAATCCAGAATGAATAGCTAAGATTCCTATAAACCAGCTTATATAAGCTCCACATATAAAACCAACAATTATAATAGCATCTGAAAATCTGTCCATTGTTGAATCTAAAATAGCTCCAAATTTAGATGTTTTATTATGACATCTTGCAACCGCACCATCTAAAACATCAAAAAACCCACTACATAATATTAGTATGGATCCTAATAATATGTTTGAAGTCCCAATTGAAATAGCTGATAAAATAGCTATTATTAATGATATTAAAGTTATTAGATTAGGATTTATATTAAGTCTTTTTGCAATTGGTTCTAATATTTTCTTTAAAAAGGATCTTAGATTTAGCATATTAATAAAATTTTGTATTATTTTTATAAAAAGTAGATTTAATATAAGGTAGATAGCATTAAATATCTATTATTAAAATATCATTAGTATTAATTATCCATCTTCTAATTTTTTTAATCTTTCATCCACGGCATCCAATTTTTCATTTGTAAAATCTTTATATTCATTGAATCTTTTATTAATATCATCAATATCATTATTAATAAGATCAAATTTTTCTTCAAATGCACTAATATCTTCTTTTGTAGCTAACTCCCAATCTTTAATTAATTCCTCACTTTTTTCATTTAAAAAAGCATCTAACCTATTAGAGAAAGCATCTGTATTAATATTTAGCATGTCAATGTCTTTAATTTTAGTTTTTAGTTTCTCACTAACAGAAATATTATCATCAGATGCATTCCCTCCTCCAACATTAAAGTTTCTTAAATTTGGAACACCATTACTTAATTTATTTCCAATTTTAGTATCATTCAAATAGTAGTAAACTAAAATACCTATTGCAATTATTAAAATTAAAAGAGCTATTACTTCAAGAACATCCATTAAAATCACCTATCATTATAATACATCGCATAATTAAAAATTAGATTTTATGTTTAAGTAACTCCTTTTCCTTTTTCTCAATATCATTAAGGATTTTTTCGAGCTTTTTTTGTTCAGTTTGGGCTTCAAGTCGAGCTAATCTTTCATTAACTTCATTATGAAGATAGCCAACATCGCCTAAAATATCTGTAGTAGAATTTCTTATATCTAAAAGCCTATCTTCTTGTTCTTTAGGTAAAGCTATTCTATTTTCCATTAATCGTTTAGTTTCTATATCTTTCTCTACCATACTAATTTTTTTCAATTCAATTTCTTTTTCTATTAATTTAATTGTATTAGACGATTTTTTAATATTTTTCCAATGCCCAACAACAATTATTATTGTAACAACAGATATAGCGACTATTATTAAAATAAAAATCTGTTCTGGTATTAATTCTCCTGTCATTTCTTTCACTCCAATTCATTTATTTAAATTTATAATGTTTTATAAGATGATAATGTTTTATAAGATGATTTGATAATTTTCATGAGTTTAATTATTAATAAAATAAACTCTATTTTCATGTATTTATTATAAATGTATTTTATTATAATATAATTTTTATTATAATATAATTTTTAATTATATAAATACTTTTCCTTAGCTATAGTAGTTTTGATAAAGTTCTTAATAAATAACTTTTTTAAAAATAAATGTTATTAAAATATATCTGTTTAAAATTAGTTATATTAATTAAAATAAATTTATATTATTAGACAGTGTAAAAAGAGGATGGAAATTCACAATCTGGAATTTGACTTTTTAGCAGAAAACATTTAACCATATACATGTCATTAAGCTTTTATCATAGGATTTTAATTTTTCAATTGTGAAAATCCATCCTAATTTTATACTGCCTTATTTTAATATTAGTTAAATTAATAAGTTGGGTTTTATGAAAAATTTTTTGAAAGATTCTATTAAGAAGTATGTTATGGAAAAAGGAGACAACTTTTTTGATTTTTTAGACACAAACGGGTTTAAAAATCCTTTAATCAGATTTGCATCTGCAAAAGATCCTATATTTAACAGTTTTAAGGAAATAATTGGAGAATATCACTTAACTCCTACCGAAGCATACGAACTATTTTTTGATGGAGAGAAACTTAAAAAAGGAAGTGTAATCTCTATTGCACTGCCTTTTAGCGATGAAATTATAGAAAGCAATAAGCAAGGAAATATGCCTTCCAAAAAATGGCTTTTGATGGGATGTTCAGGAGGAGGTTTCACATCTGAGCTTTCTTCTTATATTTCCACGATTTTAAAAGATAAAGGATACAATGCTATCAATCCTACAAGTCAGAACTCTTTTAAAATTACTCTTGATGATAATCCTCATTCAAATTGGTCTCAAAAACATATAGCTTATGGTTGTGGATTAGGTACATTTAGTTTAAATGGAAGTCTTATCACTGAAAAAGGAAGAGCTATTTTACTTTTATCTCTTATCACTAATTTAGTAGTTGAACCTGATTCAAGACCTTATAAAAATCATACTGATAATTGTTTGCACTATCATGATAAAGAATGTGGGGAATGTATTGAAAGATGCCCAGTAGATGCTCTATCTGAAAATGGTATCGACAAGCTAAAATGTTTTGAAAGATCATTTGGTGAAGAAGCAAAAGAATATGCGAAATCAATAGGATTAAAATCCGATCATGCTTACGGATGTGGTCTTTGTCTTGTGGGGGTTCCTTGTGAAAATGAAAATCCACTTAAAAGCCTAAATTAAAAAATAAACTATTTAAATTTCTATTATTAAATCTGCAAGCTGTTGGAGGTTTCTTACTTCGAAAACTTCTGCTCCTGCATTTTCGTATTGGTTGACACAGCTGTCTGCGACATTCCATTTTTTCTTTTCTTCTGGGTTTAGTATTAAGATTCTTTTTGATTTTTTCACCATTGTTTCCAGAATTTCTGCACTTCTTACCTTTCCATCTTCCTTTCCTCCCGCCCAATCCCTACAATCACTTAAAATAAGAAGGTATGACTTGCTGTTTAGATTTGCATTTTTTTCAAAATCTGTGAAGGCTGTGTACATGTTAGATTTACCATGAATCATGGAATTTTCATGTCTTATCTTCATTACTTTAATGAATGCATCTATTAAATCTGGTTTATACAATGCAGAAGTGATTTCAACTGTTTTATTATCAAATTCAAATGCTCTTGTCTTTGAAAAAGAATTTTGTGATGCATAAACCATACAGAAAAACCATATACTAATCCAATCACATGAAACACTTATATCAGATAAGAAATAGTGGTTGTGCTTTTTAATCTTTGGTTTAGATTTTATTAATTCTAATAGAGTACCCCCATGTTTTAAATTTTTCCTAATACTTTTCCTAATATCTGGCTTTTGCTTTTTAACCATTTTCTTTTGTCTTGACCTTCTTGTAGCTATTTTTTGACCTAATTTTTGTGTAAGATTTATTAAATCCACTTGCATAGTGTTAATTGTATTAATATCATTTTTTAAAAGTTCATTGTTACCCTCATGATTTCCATCAGCAATTAAATCACTTAATGTACTTTTAAGGTAGTCCATTTTATATCTTTCCCTTTCATTGCCGAAATCATACCTTGTTTTTCTTTTACTTGTTGCAGATACATTATAAGTTTTAAAAGAGGATTTTTTTTGGGTTTTAGCTTTAATCGTTTCTTTTTCTCCCACGATTTCATTAATAAAAAAATCATCATAAATCTTATTAAATTTCTTTCTAAACCTTTGATCTTTAAGATAAATAGCTGTTAATCCATCTTTAATATCACCATCATTATTCTTAATTAATTTTATGGCTTTAACTGCTAATTCAGTACTTTTAATACTTGTAGGAATTTTATTCTCCCTTAAAATTTGAGAAAATTTAACTATTTCTTCTACCATAAGAATCTAAAAGTTTTTTAAATTTATAATAATAATTTTATAATTATAAGTTTATTATTTTAAGTTTAGCTATTTAACTTAGTTATTTGAATTAAATTATTTATTTGACTGTTATATTCTCTATAACCTTATTTTTGTCATCTTCGTTTTTTATTGCTATATTTAGTGTTTTTTCAAAAGAATCTTTATCTAATTCTTCTTTATTTAAAACCATTAACCCATTAACCCAATCCATACTTGCCCTTATTGAAGGAGTTTTAGCTAATTTTAAGTTTCTAATCCTTTGTACAATTTTAACAACACTTTTTATAATCTTATCAGATGCAGAAGGTATCTGAGACTTAATTATTTCAACTTCCCTTTCAAAACTAGGGTAATCTATGTATAAATAGAGACACCTATCCTTTGTTTCATCAAAAAGTTGTCTTTGATTATTAGAAGTTAATATTACAATTAAATCATTATTTAAATTAAAAGTCCCAAGATCATTTACTGTTACTTGTTTTTCTCCTAGTGCTTCAAGAAGAAAACTTTCAACTTCCTCATCTGCCTTGTCAATTTCATCAATTAAAACTACAGAAGGTTTATTATTTATAAATGCGGATAGAAGCGGTCTTTTTATAAAAAAATCCTCTTTAAATACATCATTTTTTAGCTCTTCATTCTTTTCATCCTTAGAAATCTCAAGACTTAAAAGTTGTTTTTGGTAGTTCCATTCTCCAACTATCTGTTCAAAGCTTATCCCTTCATAACACTGTATTCTAAAAAAATCTCTATTTAATGCCACTGCAAGAGATTTAGAAAGCTGAGTTTTACCAGTACCAGGAGGTCCTTCAATTAAAATAGGTTTTTCAAGTTCAATAGCTAAAAAAGACACCATTGCGATATTATCATCTGCAATATAACTACTTTCTCCTAAAATCTCTTTTATTTTGCTTATGTTTAATTTTTCTCTCATTCTTCCACAATAAAAATTTATCCTATGAATCCATCATATAACATTCTTATAAAATGAGAATATCAAAAAGTATGGAGGTTTTGTAAACTTTGAATTTTCATATATAAAGAAAACCTCAAATATTGACAAACCTCCACAAAAGTTTACACTCTCTGTAAAATCATTTTCTTTTATTTTAAAGACTTTTAGTTTTTAAAGTTAGAAAATCTTTGATTTTCTTTATTTATATATTAATCTATTACTTATTATTAAAATATATTATAAAATTCAATTAAATATTTGCAATCAAAAATGATTTTTATTTCTTTATAATTTATAAGAATATAAATTTATAAGAATAAATATTAATATTTGAAAAATATATAGTGGTTTTAATAAAGTTATTAAATAATGAATTCCTGTATGAATTCTCTTGCTAAACTTTCAGTTTGAGTGTATTCATAGAAATAAAGTTCAAAATTTTCTTTTAAAAAATT
>JAITOM010000213.1 GCA_031289975.1 Methanobrevibacter sp.
CACAATTGAAAAATTGAAAACAGACGATAAAAGTTTAATGACATGTATATGGGCTTAATGCTTTTATGCTAAAATCCAAATTCCAAATTATGAATTTCCATCCTCTTTTTACAGTGCCATAATTAGTGCACATAATTTATATTATATTTGTGATTAAAAATGCTGAAGACAATACTATCGTAAAGTAGCACTTGAAAAATCACTGCTGAAAATATTCTAAGTGAAATAGTAAAATGTGATTAGATGAAAAAAAATAAACTTATTGAGATGAGATTTGTTGAAGAAGAAAAAAATGTATCCAATAATGATACTCTCCAATTTTTTCGTAAGGTTGATATTAATAAGATTTTAGATAATAAAAAAGTTGAAATGAAATCAATACTTAAAAGATATGCAAAAGATTTTAAAAGGAAAAAAAACAGATATGAAGAAGAGGACAATAATGAAAAAAGATTTGACGATGGTAAGGTAGATTTAATACTTAAAATAGTTGATATTTATGAAGCTATTGAAAAAGGAGCATCTTTAAAAGGATCGTCAGATAAAAGTTTAAAAGACTTATTAAGAATTGTATATTCAAAATTAGATCTATTCATGGAAAAAGAAGGACTTAAAAAAAATACAACTAAGAATGAGCAGTTTTCTCATGATAATAATGAGGTATCATCACCAGAAAACAATTCAGATTATGAAGAAGAAAAAAAAGTACCATGTAATGACTTTATAGATGATTCTAAGTTAATAAAAACAGTATGTGATAATGAGAAGAGTCAAAGTGATCGTGAGGTTGCCATTAGGAAGATTATAAATAATAAAAAATCCGAAAATGAGATGCGACTTAAAAAATGTAGAAAATGTTTTGAAGAAAAAATAAACGAATATGAAGAGAATTCAAATAAAGAATTTGAAAGAGGTAAGACAGAGTTAATAAATAAAATAAATCTTGAAAAAATTTATGAAAATATTGAAAAAGAACTATTTTTAAAAGAACCATCATACAAATGTTTAAAAGAGATATATTTAGAATTAGATTCCGTCTTGAAAAATGAAGGGCTTGAAAAAATTCCAACTAAAAATGAGCAATTTGATTATAATAAGCATGAAGCTGTATTATCCGAAAACGATACTAAATATGGAGATAATAAAATAATTGATGAATTAACAAAAGGATATATATTTAATGGTAAAGTTATTAAATGTTCTAAAGTAAAAATTTGTAAAAATAATGAATAATAATTTTGGTGATAAACGATGGTGATAAGTGATAAAGAAAAAGTATTAGGTATTGATCTTGGAACAAGTAATTCAGCTGCGGCTGTTTACAATTTTGATGGGACAGAAATAATCCCACCTAAGGAAAAAAATATTTATGGGGATGTATTTCCAAGTTATGTTACATTCTTAGAAAATGAAAAGATATTAGTTGGACAACCAGCAAAAAAACGTTTTCTTTCAGATCCAAAAAATACAATTATAAATGTTAAAAGAGAAATGGGGACTGATCATAAAATAAAAATTCATAACGATGAGTATACTCCTCAGGAGATATCCGCATTGATTCTTAAGAAAATAAAAAAAGATGCTGAGAATTTCCTTGAAGGTGAAGAAATAAAAAAAGCTGTTATCACTGTTCCAGCATACTTTAATGATCTTCAAAGAACAGCTACTATCGATGCTGGTGCAATAGCTGGTTTAGATGTTATAAGATTAGTGAATGAACCAACTGCAGCAAGTTTAACATATGGATTTGATTCTAATTCTGATGAAATGGTTAAAATCATGGTATATGATTTTGGTGGTGGAACACTTGATATAACCATATTAAACTTTGAGAATGGTGTATTTGATGTTAAATCAACAAATGGAGATACAAAATTAGGTGGAATTGATATAGATGAGAAAATAAGAGATTATGCAATAGAAGAATTTGAAATAGAAAATAATATAAATCTTAGAGATGATGATGTAGCAGTTAAAAGAGTGATAATATCAGCTGAAAAAGCTAAAATTGAATTATCTGATGTATCAAAAACTGAAATTATTGTGGATAATATTGCATTTGTTGATGAAAATCCTGTACATCTTATAGTTGAATTAACAAGAGAAAAATTAGAAGAACTTATTAAACCTATTGTTAAAAAATCAGAAGTGCCGATTAAACAAGCATTAGACGATTTAAATTACACACCATCCGATATTGATGAGTTAATAATTGTTGGTGGAACTACAAGAATGCCATATGTCCAAAAATTTGTTGAAAACTATATTGGTATACCAGCAGTATCAGAAAAAAAAATAGATCCAATGGAATGTGTGGCTAAAGGAGCTGCATTACAAGGTGCTATTTTAGAGGGTGAAGTTGAAGGTTTAGTATTATATGATATAACACCATATTCCCTTGGAATCGGAATTGTTGGGAATAGGATGGATAAATTAATTCAAAAAAATGCAGGAATACCTCTTCATGTAACCAAAACATTTACAACAGTATGTGATTATCAGGAAGCAGTAGATACAAATGTATTACAAGGTGAAAACATGAAAGCTTCAAAAAATAAGAGTATAGGTGGTTTTTCTTTGGGTGGTATTACCAAGGCTCCTGCTGGAGTGCCTCAAATCGATGTTAGCTTTGATATAGATGCTCATGGAATTATTAGAGTTAAAACTCAAGATCAAGATAATTCTGTAGAAGGCAGTATAACCATAAAATCACACAATAAATTATCTGAGGAACAAATTATTGAGTTGACGAAAAAAATCAAATCCAAAGAATTGGAGAATTAGAATTATATAGTCAAAAATAATGCACTATTTCATTGAAATAGGTAGTTTACTACAATCTCATTAACTTTTAATATAATAACATCAATATAGTTTAAGTTTCTAAATTTTTTCATATATAGTGATGTAAAATATGTTTGTAATTAATCATTATTTCATCTTATTTTTATAAATTTCAAATTATAGTGATGTAAAAAATGTTTGTAAGTGATCATTATTTTTAAATATCTTATTTTTATATATTTTAAATTAATATTAAATTAATTTTTTAAATAATAATTTTTATTTATTTTTAAAAATAATAATTATAAATTTTTTAATTAAAAATTTGACATTTATGATGTAATTTAAAAAATCTCATTACTTACAAACATTATTTCCTACACTATATTAATTAACAATCATCGATTATTTATTAGCTCTTATATCTATTATTTATTGTATTCAATTCTTATTTGATTTTATAGTTAATATTTATTTTTTATGAGGAAAAGTCATCATATATTAACTTCTTCTTTTAATTTTCTACGATATTTTCCATATTTATCTTCAATAGAATACTTAGGAGGATATACAACATTTAAATCACCATTACAATTTGGACATTTATCTTTCATGGTATAAATATCACAAATTTTACATTTTCTCATCCTCATTTTCATATTTTAGCTCCATTTAGTGGTTAGCAAATTATTTTTGTTTAAATATTTTATAAGTATGTAGTGAAAAAATGTTTGTAATTAATCATTTATTTTTAAATATCTTATTGTTGAAAATTTATTTTCAACTTAGGAGAATTTACTCTCCGTTTTCAAGAATTTCAAATTAAGGAAAACACTATATTAACTTCATTTAAATATTTTATCTTTTAAATTTAATTTAAAGAAATAAAAATCAATTTTGATTACAAATATTTAATTGAATTTTATAAAATTAAATATATTGGTTGTGATAAAATTTTTATAGTGGTTTTGAGGCACTGTAAATTAGCATGGATAATTTTCGTATTTGTGCCTATTTCTTAAAGTTCTAATATTTGGCTCGTAATTTTTCACAGTAGATGCTATTCGACGGAGTAAAGATCCAGAATCCTT
>JAITOM010000249.1 GCA_031289975.1 Methanobrevibacter sp.
CAGAGTTTTAAATTAATACAGAGTTTTAAATTAATACAGAGTTTTAAATTAATACAGAGTTTTAAATTAATACAGAGTTTTAAATTAATACAGAGTTTTAAATTAATACAGAGTTTTAGATGTGGAATTAATTTCTAAATAAATTGTTAAAACTAATTAATTAAGGATGTTTTTTAAAAATAAGGAGGTAAATGAATGACAAGACATCATCAACCAAGAAAAGGGTCTGTTGCTTATAGTCCACGAAAGAGATCTGCTAAAGAGACACCAAGAATTAAATCATGGCCAAAAAATGATCAACCAAAACTTTTGGGATTTGCTGGATATAAAGTGGGCATGACTCATTTGATGATAGTAGATAACGAAAAAAATTCACCTACTGAGGGAATGGAAATATCTACTGCTGCAACCGTTTTAGAAGTGCCACCTATTGTTATAATGGGTGTAAGAGCTTATGAAAAAGATACTAAAGAATTTAAAGTTATAACTGAAGTAATTGCAGATGATTTAGATGAAACTCTTTCACGGAAAATATCACTTCCTAAGAGTTATAATAAATCTGAAGCAATTACAAAGATTAGGGATGCTTTAGATTACACAGCCGAAATAAAAATTTTAGTACATACTAATCCTAAGTTAACAAGTCTGCCTAAGAAGAAACCTGAGATATTTGAATCTGGGATTGGTGGAAAAACCATAGAAGAAAAACTAAATACTGCTATTGAATTATTGGGCAAGGAAATTAGAGCAACTGATGTCTTCTCGGAAGGTCAATTTGTTGATTCAATCGCTGTTACTAAAGGTAAAGGATTCCAAGGACCTGTTAAAAGATTTGGAGTCAGAATTCAGTATGGAAAAGCTGCAAGAAGTAGTAAAGGGAGGCATGTCGGCTCAATCGGACCATGGTCACCTTCAAGAACTATGTGGACTGTTGCACAGGCAGGTCAAATGGGATATCATAAAAGAACTGAATTCAATAAGAAGATTTTGAAAATTGGAGATGTTTCTCAAGTGAATGAAGTAAATCCTGATGGTGGATTTATTAAATACGGTCTTCTTAAGAACGATTTCATTTTAGTTAAAGGTTCTCTTCCAGGACCAAGTAAAAGGTTAGTTATCCTTAGAGAAGCTATAAGATATAATGGTAAATTAAATGAAGCACCTCAAATAAATTATATTAGTACAAAATCTAAACAAGGTGTCTAACTTATAAAGTGATAAAATGAAGGTTAATGTTTATTCTATTGAATCTGAAGTTAAAGGAGAAATTAATTTACCTGCTATTTTTAATGAAGAATTTAGACCAGATCTTATTAAGAGAGCTGTTATTTCTTCACAGACAGCAAGAATACAACCATGGGGTCCTAATCCTATGGCTGGTAAAAGAACATCTGCTGAATCTTGGGGTTCTGGTAGAGGAGAAGCTATGGTTCCAAGGATTAAAAATGGTTCAAGAGCAGCATTTATTCCACAGGCTGTAGGTGGTAGAAAAGCACACCCACCAAGACCTCAGAAGAAGTATAAAGAGAAAATTAATATCAAAGAAAGAAGGTTTGCTATAAGATCAGCTATTGCTGCAACTACAAATTCTGAGCTTGTTATAAATAGAGGTCACAAAGTAGAAAATATAAAACAATTACCTTTAATTGTTGAAGATGAATTAGCCACCGTTAAAAAAACTAAAGATACTCGCGAAATATTTCAAAAATTAGGCTTATATGATGATATAGAAAGATCTAAAAAAGGAAGACATATCAAAGCAGGTAAAGGTAAAATGAGAGGAAGAAAATATAGAAATCCTAAAGGACCTTTAATAGTTGTAGCTAAAGATAAAGGAATAGGATTAGGTGGAAGAAATCATGCTGGTGTTGATGTGGTTTCTGCTCGAAATTTAAATGCTGAATTATTAGCACCTGGTACTCAACCAGGTAGATTAACAGTATTTACTACTTCTGCTGTAGAACAATTAGGGGGCTTATTCCAATAGCTATTAACTTAATGTATAATAAAACTATAATGAATAAACAAATAATAGTTATAAAGATACAATTTTTTTAGTTGCTATATATGGAAAGTTATTAATAAAGGTGAAATTTATGGATTCATATTCAATAATGATTAGACCCCATGTTACAGAAAAAACAAGAAATCTAATCGATGAAAATAATGAAATTGCTTTTGTTGTTTTAAGAAAAAGTAACAAGAAAGAGATTAAAAAAGCTTTTAAACTCATGTTTGAAGAAGAAGTTGAAAGTATCAACACACATATAAACTCCAAAGGTTTAAAAATAGCTTTTATCAAACTTTTTGAAGAAGGTAAAGCAGAAAATATTGCTGATAGAATGGGAATGTTCTAATTGGAGGATTTTTCATGGGAAAACGTTTAATACATCAAAGAAGAGGTAGAGGAACACCTCGATATCGTAGTGCTTCTCATCGTTTTAAAGATAAAATAAGATATAGACTATATGATGAAATAGAAAAAGAGGGAGCTTTAAAAGGTAAAGTTACAGATATTGTTCATGATCCTGGAAGAACTGCACCTCTTGCAAATGTTAAATTTGAAAATGGTGAGAAAAGATATATATTAGCTCCAGAAAGTATTCAAGTTGATGATGATATAGAATGTGGTGTTTCAGCTTCAATAAATTTAGGTAATACATTACCTTTAAGTGAAATTCCAGAAGGAACTCCAATATATGATATTGAAAATATACCTGGAGATGGAGGACGATTTGTTAGGTCTTCAGGAACTTATGCTTCTTTAATTACTCGTGATTCTGATAAGGCAGTCATTGAACTACCTTCAGGAGAATTAAAATCTTTTAACCTTAGCTGTAGAGCTACTATTGGCGTAGTTGCAGGCGGAGGAAGAAAAGAAAAACCATTTCTTAAAGCAGGAGCAAGATGGCATGCATTTAAAGCTAAAGGTAAGATTCCAATGACTGTTAGAGGAGTAGCTATGAATGCCGTTGACCACCCTCATGGTGGAGGAAATAGACAGCATCCTGGACGACCAACAACTGTTTCAAGACACACACCTCCAGGAAGAAAAGTAGGATCCATTGCAGCTAAACGGACTGGAAAAAGAAGATAATTAGGATGTGACTTATTGGCAAGGAAAGTATTTAAATATAAAGGATATGAATTAGAAGAACTTCAAAAAATGTCTTTAGAGGACTTAGCTAAATTATTACCTGCAAGACAAAG
Organism: Methanobrevibacter sp.; assembly: GCA_031289975.1. Classification (GTDB taxonomy): domain Archaea; phylum Methanobacteriota; class Methanobacteria; order Methanobacteriales; family Methanobacteriaceae; genus Methanovirga. Next base: position 3,211 of record JAITOM010000249.1, read on the forward strand.
AAGATCTTTAAAGAGAGGATTTTTATCAAGACAACAAAATGTTATTGATAAAATGAGAAAGTTAAATAAAAATGAGAAGAAAGATGGAAAACCTGTGGTTATAAAAACCCATTGTAGAGATATGATTGTACTTCCAGAAATGATAGGTACAACTTTTGGAATATATAATGGTAAAGAATTTGTTCAAGTTACATTTACTCCAGAAATGATTGGATCTTATTTTGGAGAATTTGCACTTACAAGAGTGAGAGTTCAGCATGGTGATCCAGGTATGGGAGCTACAAGATCTTCAATGTTTGTACCTCTTAAATAGGAGATTATATCATGGGAAATAAATATGCTTATAATGGGATTGATAACCCTAAAACAGCTTGTGCGATGGCAAAGACTCTTAAAATTTCTCCTAAACATTCTGTTGAAATTTGTAGAGAAATAAGAGGAATGAAACTCAGTAAAGCTAAAGATTATTTAGCTGATGTTATTGAAATGAAGAAAGCAATACCTTTTAAAAGACATAATAAGAAAGTTGGTCATAGAAAAGGGTTGAAAGGATGGCCTACAGGTAGATACCCTGTTAAAGCTTCTAAGTCAATATTAAATGTTTTAGAAAGTGCAGAAGCAAATGCTGAGTACAAAGGTCTAAATACTGAAGATCTGTTTATTGAACATATCTCAAGTCATAGAGGAATAATCATTAGAGGATTTATTCCAAGAGCTTTTGGAAGGTCAACACCATTTAATACACCAACAACTCATATTCAAGTGGTTGTAATGGAGGAACAAAATGATTGAAAAAGATTTTGTCACAAAAGGTCTTAAACGAACCAAAATTGATGAGTTTTTGGAAAACAAACTTGAAAGAGCTGGTTATGGTGGAATGAGTGTTCAAGTTAATCCTCTTGGTACAATGATTATTGTTTATGCTGAAAAGCCTGGTATGGTAATTGGAAGAGGTGGAAAAACTGTTCGCTCGATTACTCAAAATTTAAAAAATAATTTTAATCTTGATAATCCTCAAATTGAAGTTAAAGAAGTTGATGTTCCAGAACTCAATCCTAAGATTATGGCTCATAGGATTGCATCTATGTTACAAAGAGGAATGCATTTTAGAAGAGTTGCTTATTCAACAATACGCAGAATAATGGGTGCTGGTGCACAAGGTGTAGAAGTTACTATTTCTGGTAAAATAAGAGGTTCAAGATCAGCAACTGCTAAATTTATTGATGGTTACATAAAAAAATGTGGGGAACCATCAATTAGATTAGTTAAAGAAGGTTTTGCAACTGTTCAATTAAAACCTGGTGTTTTGGGAATATTTGTCAGAATCATGCCACCAGATGCAGATTTACCAGATAAAGTTGATATTTTAGCTCCAAAACCTGAAGGTATTCAAGAGAAAGTCGATAAGAATCTAAAAAAAGTTGATGAAGATTTAGACATATCTACTGAATCTGTGGAATCTGAAGAACTTGAAAATTTAGAAGATCTTGATGATGAAGACTTTGATGATATTGAAGAAGTAGAAGAATTTATAGATTTAGATGATTCTAATAATACTGATTCTAATGATATTGGAGAAGTAGAGGAATTTATAGATTTAGATGATTCTAACAATACTGGTTCTGACGATATTGAAGAAATTAAAGAATAAGTTGAAGAAATCAATGATAATTGAGTAAAGAGGCATTTAAATGGCAATTTTACGAAGTAAGGACATTTGGGAAATGGACATTGAAAATATTCAAGAAAAGTTAGATGAACTTAAAAAAGAATTAGCTAAGAATATTTCAAAAAGTTCTGCGGCAGGGGTTAATGAAAATCCTGGCAAAATAAGAGAATTAAAGAGAACTATTGCTTGTGTTATTACAATAATGACTCAAAAACAGAAGGAGAGGTAAATGAAAATTTGTGATGTTTGTGGTCTTCCAGAAGAACTTTGTGTTTGCCAAGAAATTGCAAGAGAGGTTCAAACTGTTAAAATTTATACTGTAAGAAGACGATTTGGAAAGCTTATGACTATTGTAGAAGGTATTGATGAACAGGATATTGATATAAAAGATCTTACTAAAGAACTCAAAGCTCGTTGTGCATGTGGTGGGACAGCTAAAAAAGGTCAAATTGAACTTCAAGGAGATCATAAAAATAAGGTTAAAAGTGTTTTGTCAGATATGGGATTCTCTTCTGATACAATTGAAATTAAAGAAAGTAGGAAATTTAATAAAAGAAAAAATAAAAGAAAAAATTAAAATTAAATATTCTATTATCATTCTATCCATTAAAATTAATCATCCTAATCCATTAAAATTAAATATATCCATTAAATAAATATTTCTTTATTAAATAAAGTTTTTATTTAATAATTTCTAATAGATTATTTAAATAAATCTATTTTTTTAATATTTATGTTGTACTTAATATGTAGCTATTACAAAAGGTTTATATTTATAAAATGTTTATATTTATAATAAATATTGAACAGTTATTAATAAATGTTTAAGATAGTAATAACTATTTATTTATAAATTTAAAGTATTCTTAAAAGATTAATTACTACCCAATTAATTATTATGATATTAATAAGATTGTTATGATAACTTCAAAAAATATATTTCGCCATGAGTTAATTGGATTATATCTTGAAGTTGTAGATAGCTCTAATAAATCATTAATTGGTTTGTGTGGAAATGTTGTGGATGAGACAAAAAAAACTTTATCTATTGATGTGAGTTATAATAAAATTAGGAATGATTTGAATCAAAATTCAATTTTAATTAGTCAGAAAATGATTCCTAAGAAAAATTCAACTTTTCATTTTAAAATTCCAAATGGTAAATGGGTTGAAATTGAAGGAAAAATTTTAGTCAGCTCTCCAGAAGATAGAATTAAAAAAAAATTTAAAAAAATATAGCTGGTGATAAAATGATTGGATTAGATGTTCCAGAACCAAAAAGTGTGTGTAATGATCCTAACTGCCCATTTCATGGGACTTTGTCTGTTAGAGGACAAATTCTTGAAGGAATAGTCACTAATAATAAAGCAGATAGGACGATTACTATAGAAAGAAGCTATTATAAATTTATTCAAAAATATGAGAGATATGAAAAGAGAAAGTCTAAGATCAGTGTTCATAAACCTGATTGTTTCAGTGTTAACATTGGGGATTCTGTAAAAGTTTCAGAATGTAGACCTTTAAGTAAAACAAAACATTTTGTTTTAGTAGAAGTATTAACGGAGTTGAGTGAATGAAGCCAATTAAATCAACTGTTTCTAAATCTCTACCTATTGGAGCTAATCTTCAATGTGTGGATAATACTGGAGCTCGCGAAATTGAAATAATTGCTGTAAAAGGTTATAAAGGTGTTCGCAGACGTCTTGCTTCAGCTGGTGTAGGTGATCTTGTCGTCGCTTCTGTTAAAAAAGGAACCGCTGATATGAGACGTGAAATTGTTAATGCAATTATTGTAAGACAAAAGAAAGAATATAGGCGAGTGGACGGATTACGAGTAAAATTTGAAGATAATGCTGCTGTTATAATAACTCCAGAAGGAGTTCTTAAAGGATCTGAAATTAGAGGTCCTGTAGCTAAAGAAGCTGCTGATAGATGGTCAAGTGTTGGTAGTGTTGCAAGTATTTTAGTTTAAGGTGATTTAATGTCAAAACAACCAAGAAAACAAAGAAAAGCTCTTTATAATGCACCATTACATATTCGAAGAAAAAGAATGGGAGTTAATTTAAGTAAAGAGTTACAAGAAGATTATGGTAGAAGATCTTTGCCTATTAAATCTGGAGACAAAATTCAAGTAGTTCGTGGAGATCTTAAAAATAGAGAAGGAAAAGTAAAAAAAGTAGATTATAAAAATTATAGGATCTTCATTGATAGTCTTACTGCAGCTAAAACAGATGGTACTGATGTTTTATCATCAATACATCCTTCAAATATCATGATTATTGATGCGGATATGAAAGATGATTTTAGAACTAAAATTATAGATAGGAAGTTATAATATGGCAAATATGGGATCAAGAAAACATTTAAAAAGATTCAAGGCACCAAAAAATTGGAATGTACATCCAAAGATAAAAAAATGGACGGTTAAACCCTCTCCTGGTTCTCATTCTATCGAAAATTCATTATCTTTATTAATTGTAGTGAGAGATATATTAAAATTAGCTGATAATGCAAGAGAAGCTAAAAGAATTATTAATACAGGTAATGTTTTAGTAGATGGTAGAATTATTAAAAATTATAAGTTTACTATTGGTTTTATGGATGTAATTCAAATTCCAAAAACTGAAGATGCTTATAGAGTTCTCCCTGATTTAAAAGGTAGATTAACTCTTCATCCTATCACTGTTGAAAATGCTAATATCAAATTAACTAAAGTTTACAATAAGACAACGTTAAAAAAAGGTTTAAATCAACTTAATTTACATGATGGTAGAAATATAATTTCTAATGAAAAAACCACTGCTGGAGATGTTGTCAAATTACAAATTCCTACTCAAGAAATCTTAGAGGTTTACAATTTTCAAGAAGGTGCAAATGTTTTAGTAACTGATGGTAAGCATACTGGAGAAATTGGTCATATTAAGGAAGTTGTAATTAATAAATCTTCTAATAAAAATACTGTTTTAGTTGAAAATGATAAGAAAAAAGAATTTTTAACCTTGATGGATTATACATTTGTTATAGGCGAAGAGAATCGTGAAATTTTGGAATTTTACTCTTTGGAGGTTAATTAGATGAACCCTATGGAAAAGGTTATTATATCCAAAGCCACTTTAAATATAGGTGTTGGTGAATCTGGAGAAAGATTATCCAGAGCTATTAATTTATTAGAAACTTTAACTGGACAAAAACCTGTTAAAACTTTTTCTAAAGTTACTAATCCTGAATTTGGTATTAGAAAACGTCAACCTATTGCATGTAAAGTAACTCTTCGTGGAGAAAAAGTAAACGATGCTATTAAATTGGTTTTAGATGGTATTGGGAATAATATAAATAAGTCACAATTTGATGATCAAGGAAATCTTTCTTTTGGAATAGCTGAACATATTGATATGCCAGGAATTAAATACGATCCAGACATAGGTATTTTTGGAATTAATGTGAATATTACTTTTGAAAAGCCAGGCTATAGAATTAAACGTAGAAAAATACAAAAAAGTAAAATTCCTGCAAGACACATGATTAAAAAAGATCAAACCGTTAAATACATGGAAGATAATTTTAATATTAATATTGAATGATTGTACTAATATTGATAAATACTTTTTTATCTTATTGTTTATACTTGAATAATTTATTGTGCTTGTTTATAGTTATTTAAAAATTTTGTAAGTAATGATTTTTTATAAAGTTATTTATTATTAAAATTATTTTTTAACTTAGAAGAATTTAACTTAGAAGAATTTAACTTAGAAGAATTTAACTTAGAAGAATTTATGCTCTGTTAAAAATATTGTGTATATATATTAATTATTAATAATATGAGTTTAAAATAAGTTAAATTTAAAAATTCAATAATTAGATTATATTATATCTATTTAAATAAAAATTAAATATCTATTTAAATAAAAATTAAATATCTATTTATAGTCATTTTGGAAAAGTTCTTAAATTTTAGATGAAAAATTTTTTTATTAAATTATTTAATTTTTGATATTATTTTATAAAAATTAATAATTTTAAATTTTAAATA
>JAITOM010000256.1 GCA_031289975.1 Methanobrevibacter sp.
TCATTTATTTTTAAATATTTCAATTATAGTAGTTTTGATAAAGTTCTTAATAAATAATTTTTTTAAAAATAAATATTATTAAAATATATTTATTTAAAATTAATTATATTAATTAAAATAAATTTATATTATTTAAAATTATAGATTTTTATAAATTAATATTTAAAAATAAATAATTAATTACAAACCTTTTTACATCACTATAATATAAAAATCTATTTTTTATTCAAATGAATATTTTTATTAATTTTTATTAGTTTTATTAAAAATAAATATTATTAAAAAATATTTATTTAAAATTAGTTATATTAATTAAAATAAATTTATATTATTTAAAATTTAAAATTATAGAGTTTTATAAATTAATATTTAAAATTAAATAATTTAATAAAAAAAATTATCATCCAAAATTTAAGAACAAATTTAAGAACAAATTTAAGAACCTTTCCAAAATGACTATATATTAAAAATAATTGAAATAAGAGTTATATTAATACTATAATGATTTTTATTAAATCAATTTATTGTCTAATTTATGGGGGAAATTTATTGCTTCTATTAATAAGTCCAATTAATCGTGAAGAAGCTGTTGAAGCTATTGAAGGTGGAGCAGATATTGTTGATGTTAAAAATCCGAAAGAAGGATCTTTAGGTGCTAATTTTCCATGGGTTATTGAAGATATAAGGGAAATTACTCCTGATGAAACTTTAGTGAGTGCAACTTTAGGAGATGTAGATTATAAACCTGGCACAGTCTCTCTTGCTGCTTTAGGTGCTTTCACTTCTGGTGCAGATTATATTAAAGTAGGTTTGTATGGTACTAAAGATTATAATGAAGCATTAGAAGTAATGAGGAATGTTGTTAAAACTATTAAAAATAGAAAGAAAGATGCTATTGTAGTTGCATCGGGTTATGCTGATGCTCATCGTGTTGGTAGTGTTAATCCATTAGAAATTCCTAAAATAGCTAAGGATTCTGGGTCTGATTTAGCAATGTTAGATACTGCTGTAAAAGATGGTAAAGGTTTATTTGATTTCTTAGATATTGATATTTTAAAAGATTTTGTTGATGAAGCACATAGTTATGGTTTAATGACGGCTTTAGCTGGTTCTCTTAAAAAAGAACAATTAAAACCATTATCAGATATTGGATGTGATGTAGTTGGTATAAGAGGAGCTGCTTGTATTGGTGGAGATAGAAATACTGGTAAAATCAATAGAATTGCAGTATCTGAGTTAAAATCATTCATCAATGGTTTTTAATAGTATAAATATATTTTAATCTATTATCTATAAATTAATTATTTTATAATTCTTTTAAATATAAATTAACAAAGAATAACCGAGGGAATAGATGTATATAAACAAAATAAATGAAGCTAAAACTGCTTACACATTCGATGATTTTTTACTTGCTCCTAATGAATCATGGGTTGAACCAAAAGATGTAAATATAAAATCAAAAATATCCACTAATTTCAATTTAAAAATTCCTATTGTAAGTGCGGCTATGGATACAGTAACTGAAAGTGAACTTGCTATTGCTTTAGCACAAGAAGGCGGAGCTGGAGTTATCCATAGAAATATGACACTTGAAAATGAAGTAAAACATGTTAAAAAGGTTAAAAAATCTGGTGATTTAACAATAAGGGATGTTCTTACCACAAGTCCTGAATCTTCATTAGAAACTGTTAAAGATTTAATGGCTGAAGGAGCTGTTAGTGGTCTTCCAGTAATTGAATCTGAGAAATTAATTGGAATTATAAGTAAAAGAGATATGAAACCTTTTTTAAATGAAGAAACTAATAAAACAGTTAAAGACATTATGACTTGTGATCTTGTTACAGTTCCAGAATCAATATCTCCAAATGAGGCATTAGATATTGCTTATGAAAATAAGGTTGAAAGACTTCCTGTTGTAAGAGATGATAAGTTGGTGGGAATTATCACAATTAAAGATATTTTAGAACAAAAACAGTATCCACATAGTGTGAGAGATAAAGATGGGAAATTATTAGCTATTGCTGCAACAGGACCATTTGATTTAAAGAGAGCTATTGCTTTAGATGAAGTAGGTGCTGATATAATAGCTATTGATTGTGCTCATGCTCATAATATGGATGTTGTTAATTTTGTCTCCACAATTAAAAAAAATGTGGGTGCTGATTTAATCGTTGGTAATATTGCAACTGCAGAAGCAGCTGAAGCATTAATATCTAAGGATGTTGATGGTCTTAAAGTTGGAATTGGACCTGGTTCTATGTGTACAACAAGAATAATAGCTGGCGTGGGTGTTCCTCAAATAACAGCTATTAGTCAAGTTGGTGATGTAGCAAAAGAATATGATGTTCCTGTTATTGCTGATGGAGGCATTAGATATTCTGGTGATATAGCTAAAGCTATTGCTGCAGGTGCAGATATTGTTATGTTAGGTAATCTTCTTGCAGGAACCTATGAATCTCCTGGTGCTGTTACTGTGATTAATGGTATAAAATATAAACAATATCGTGGAATGGGTTCAATGGGTGCTATGACTGGTGGTTTTGGTGGAGGTGCAGATAGATACTTCCAAGAAATAAAAGGACCTATGAAACATTCAAAACTTGTTCCTGAAGGAGTTGAGGGTGCAGTTCATTATAAAGGTAAAGTAAGTGATGTTATTTTCCAACTTATCGGTGGTTTAAAAGCTTCTATGGGTTACTGTGGAGCTAAGGATATTAAAGCAATGCATGAAAATGCTAAGTTTGTTAAAATCACTTCAAGTGGTATTAAAGAAAGTCATCCTCATGATCTTTTAATTACTAATGAAAGTCCAAACTACCCTACATTAAAATAGCTATTAAATTTTAAACTTTATTTTTTTTAAATCATTAATATATAGTGTTTTGTAAAATTATTTTCTTCTATTTGAAAAATTTTTTATTTTTCAAGTTAGAAACGAAAAATCTTCGATTTTCCTAAGTTATCTTCGATAACAAATCTTTGATTTTATTTAGTGAAATTTTTTATTTCACTTAGAAAAACGAAGTTTTTCTTTATTTATATATTAATTTCAATGCTGTCAACTCAAGGGTTTGTATTTTTTCTTTTTGTTAATTTATCCTTACCTTTTCTATTTTTCTAATACACTTCTATTTAAACATTTAATTTACTAATAATTACTTAAAAGAGTGTAGCTTAACTAATAAATTATTAAGTATTCATATCTGAAAATAGCAATAATAATTAATAGATAAAGTAAATGAACTAGTATAAATGGTTTATACAAAATGTTAAGGAAACCCCTTCACATTAATTGAGGTTTTGAATAAATGAATCAACAGGATCATAAAACATGTATATTACTATGTGGAGGTATGAGTAAAAGGATGGGTAGAGATAAGGGATCTATGATTATTCATAATAAACCCATGATAATTCATATACTTACAACATTAAACAATGAAATAAATGAAGTGATAATTGTTTTAAATGATAGAGAAAGAATAGGTAGATATAAGTCTATGATTGATTATTATTTGTGTGGAAAATTTTCTTATAAATTAATATTAATAGAAGATGAATTTAAAAATAAAGGTCCTTTATCAGGGATTATAACAGGATTAAAAAATACAAATGATAAGTATTCTCTGATTATTCCCTGTGATTCACCATACATAACTAAAAAATATATTAATTCTATTTTTAAAATAAAAAACGAACTTAAAAATGATTTCGATACTTTAATTCCATATCATGATAATAAAGAAATCTTAATAGATGAACCTTTACATATAAAAGATAAAAATTTTAAATTAAACTTAATAGAACCTTTACATGGAATATATAGTAAAAATATAATAGATAAAATACGGGAAAATATAGAAAATAATAAATTAGATATTAAATCAATTATTAAATACTCTAATACTTACTTTATTAACACTAAAAACTTTGATAGCATAAATTTTCAGAATATAAACTATCCCGATGATTTAAAATAAATTAGAAATCATTTTTTTTTTGAGTGAATACTCTTAAAAAGTCGCTGTCAAATATAGTCATTATGGTGCGACAGGATAGGGTCTCTATTCTTCATTAATTAATTCAGTGAAATATTGTTAAATATTTTAATCCCAGTTGTGTGGGATTTTCTCCCCAGAAACTCTTAAACAAGTGATT
>JAITOM010000370.1 GCA_031289975.1 Methanobrevibacter sp.
AATTAAAATAAGTTTATATTATTTAAAATTTAAAATTATAGATTTTTATAAATTAATATTTAAAATTAAACAATTTAGTGAAAAAAATTATCATCCAAAATTTAAGAACTTTTCCAAAAGGACTATACTTTATAAACACTTATTAGTTTAAAAATAAATATATTTTATAAATAATTAATAATTTAAAAAATATTTATCATTTTATTATAATAATATGAGAGTAAGTTTTTCATGGCTAATAATAAAATATCTGAATTTTTAATAGAAAAAGGATTATTTCTAACAGCTATTTTTTCTGTTGTTATAAGTTTAGTAATAATACTTTTTATTTTAATGGTAGGTCTTCCAGCTGTCTTTAAGATAGGTTTTTTTAAATTTATCTTCGGTTTAAATTGGGATCCTTCAGATAATGAATTTGGGGTATTGCCTATGATCGTGTGTTCCATATATGTTACAGTTCTTGCACTTATCATGGCTGTTCCTTTATCCTTACTTTCAGCTATTTTCATGGCAGAAATAGCTCCTGAAAGTATACGACGAATTTTAAAACCAGCTATTGAAACCTTATCAGGAATTCCATCTGTTGTTTATGGATTTTTTGGATTGACAATTTTGGTTCGGTTTATGAGAGAAGTTTTTGGAGGAACAGGTTTTAGTCTATTTACAGCATCTTTAATATTGGCTGTAATGATATTACCAACCATCATATCTGTTTCTCAAGATTCGTTGCGGGCTGTTCCTAAAGAATATAAAGACGCATCATTAGGTTTAGGAGCTACACACTGGCAAACAATAAAAAATATTATTGTTCCAGCGGCTTTCCCTGGAATAGTAACAGCCATTATTCTTGGCATGGGAAGAGCAATTGGAGAAACCTTAGCAGTTATGATGGTTGCAGGTAATGTTGCCGAAATTCCAAACTCAATTTTTGAACCAGTACGAACTATAACCTCGAATATAGCCTTAGAAATGGGTTATGCAACAGGTATTCATTATCAAGCATTATTTGCATCTGCAATTATACTATTTTTAATAATAATCACACTTTTAATCATTGCAAAATATATACAAAACAAATATAAAGTAGATCTTAGTAGTGCTTAACAATATCATTTAAAGTGTTAAAAAATGAATTTTAGTAAAATAATATCTCCAAAATTAGCTCAAAAAATAATGAATATAGTTTTCATAGTTTCAATAGCTATTGTAATTCTAATATTGGTAGTTATCATAGGTTATATTCTTTTTAAAGGAATTCCAGTTGTTAACTTAGAATTTTTACTTTCTAATCCTGTTGATTCTGGAAAATCTGGTGGAATATTTCCAATGATCGTTTCAAGTTTATATGTTACTTTCGTGGCTGGATTAATAGCTACTCCTTTGGGGATAGGTGCTGCAACATACATTGCTGAATACTCAAGAGAAAGTAAAATGGTAGATATTATCCGATTTGGAGCTGAAACTTTAGCATCGATACCATCGATTGTTTTTGGACTTTTTGGAATGGTATTTTTTGTTGTTTTTCTTCACTTAGGTTGGTCAATTTTATCAGGAGGTTTGGTTTTAGCTATTATGTCACTTCCTACGATTTTTCAAGTTTCAGAAGTTGCAATATCCTCAATTCCTAATTCATATAAAGAAGGAAGTTATGGATTAGGAGCAAGTAAGTGGCAGACAATTTATAGGGTTGTTTTACCAGCAGCTATTCCAGGAATAGCCACAGGTGTTATTCTTGGTTTATCAAGAGCTATTTCAGAAGCAGCAGCAGTAATGTACTCAGTTGGTGCATCATTTCAGACTCCAACATCTATTTTTGATCCAGGCAGACCACTTCCTCTACATCTGTATATGTTAGCAACTGAAGGAACATCACTTGAAAATGCTTATGGAACTGCAACGGTTCTTGTAATATTAGTTTTAATTACAACCTTAGTTTCTAATTTTATAATTAGTAAATATCAAAACAAGATAATGGGAAAATAATGTTTAATGAATTTCATCTAAAATTAGATAATCTTAACAAAATTGAAAAATGACGAATTTTCTAACTAAATGACGATGAAATTAAAAGTATAGACTATAGTTTAAGACATTATATAAACCAATGAATATCATCTTATATTAACTTACTTATTTTCAAAATCGCGAAGTCTTTCATTAAGGGATTTTACAAGAAAATTTTTAGCATTTTCTAATTCTTCTTTACTTCCAATTAATTTAGGGCCAAATTCAGTGTGTTTTAAATTAACATCAAAATTACTAATTACATCTGCCAACATCTTTTCTCCAAAACCATTTGGAAGTTTCATTTCATAATCCATAAAATATCACACTCAAATTCCTTAATTTTATTCAATACAATAATTTTAAGAATAAGCAAATCATTTTCCTATACTACATTTTTCTCTTATAACTGTTTATTTTATTCAATTTTATATTAAATTATCAATTATTATTTTATATATAAGTCCTTAGTGAAAAGTTCTTAAATTTTGAATGATAATTTTATTCATTAAATTATTTAATTTTAAATATATATTTATAAAAATCTATAATTTTAAATTTTAAATAATATA
>JAITOM010000094.1 GCA_031289975.1 Methanobrevibacter sp.
TGTCTTTACAGCATTCCATAGTTCGTATGTTACCTCGGTCTCGGCTATCCAATAGGCGTCGCCGCTGAGTACTATTGTGTTATTCGTGAGCCCTGTAGGGAAATGTATATTTTCGGGCACACGAGACATATTAATGGGTATACTTGTGCCGGTGTCAGCGCCGAAATCTTTTGTTTCGAGCTCAAAATGGGGAGAAGGGTATCCGTCATCGTCACTGCAAGCTGTAAACGACAACGCCGTTATAATAACAGCCAGAAGTGTGACAAAGAGGATCAGAAATTTGTGTCCGGTTCTACCAAACGAGAATGGGCTTCTCTCTCTCTCTCTCTCTCTCTCTCTCTCTCTCTCTAATGAATAATTAGTAGTTTAATAAAAAAATAAAGCTGTTTTATATTGTATTAATTTAAAAAAAAATTAATCCTGTAATTAATTATATTATTAATGATTATAATAATAAAAGGCACTGTAAAAAGAGGATGGAAATTTCCATTTTCATTTTTTGCGATTTTCAAAAACGATTTTTTGACTTTTATTTCAACAATGAAATATCAGAGGAAAATCAATATTCGATGATTTCATCATTTCGCAAAAAAAAAAGATAGAAAAAGAATATCATCTAATATTAATGATTATAAAGCAGTATTAATTGATAATACAGGAAATTCTAAGGAATATCATGATATATTTGTTGAATAATTGGTTAAAGAAAATAATGATAAATTTGTTCAGACTAATTTAGCTGATTTTGGATTAAAGGTAATTAAAAAAGTTAAGGGTAATTGTTGGTTAAGTCATTTGATAAGAAGAATTTAATGAAGAAAGGATTGAAATTAATCTTTGGTATAGATGTTGTTGAGGAAAAAAGTAGGAAAAATTGTTTATTAATACTAATGGTTTAGTATCATTGGTTAATCCTACATGTCGTAAATGTGGTAATGATGATATTAGTATGGATGATCCAAAGGATAGAACATTAATAAAAAAAATTATAAGTTTTTAAAATGCTTTAAAAAATGAAATATTGTAAATCTTAAATAAAGCATCATACATTTACAATTTGAATTTTTCACAGCCTCAGAAAACCTCAAATTTTGATAAATCTCAAAAATTTACAGCCTCTTTTCATCAAAAAGTTTAAATACTTTTAGATATGTAAATATCATTCATGGGTAAAAATGAAATGAGTCATGAAATCACTGAAGATGAAACACGAACCCAATTTATTGATCCTCTACTAAAATCAGTAGGATGGAATAAAAAATATATTAAAGAAGAAGTTAACTCAGTGAAGTCTGATTTTAAAAATAATGACTTAGTACTTTTTAAGGAGTATATTGAAAAAGGAGTAGACAGATTTATAGATTATTTACTATTGGATGAAAATAATAATCCTCTATCCATCATAGAAGCAAAAAGATGCTCTAAAAATTGGCACTGTAAAAAGAGGATGGAAATTTTCAAGGATGGAAATTTTCATTTTCATTTGAATGGGATATTACAAATAATAATGAAGCTATTTTAAAATTCAGAAAAAAGGACTGCGAACCATTTTTTAAAAAATTAGATAAAATTAATGAAGAAATGGAAAAAGGAAATAAGGTGACATTAGATGTCAAATCAGTCCTTAAAGAAAACCAATTATGAAATTACAGCTCACAGTGATGTTGTAAATTTTCTCGAAAAGTTAAAAAACAAAGATAAACAATTGTACAATTAAATATATAAATCATTAGATAAAATCTAGAAAAACCCGTACAGAGGAAAACCATTATCTAATAAACATAAAAATAGTTTTAGAGAAAAAATTAGGAATTTTAGGATTATTTACAATGTTGTTGATAATGAAATAAGAATCATGGCAATAGGGCATCGGGATGAAGTGTACCAATTTTAGTAAATATGATACTTCATTTTAAAGCATTTTAAGAATGCTATAAGTCAATGCAACACTAAAAAAAGAATTTTAATTATACTCTTAATTTTAATTATACTCTCCATTTGAGTAAAAAGTTAAAATGGCATTGTAAAAAGAGGATGGAAATTTGCAAACTGGAATTTGGATTTTTAGCATAAAACATTCAGACCATTACATGTCATTAAGCTTTTGTCTATGTTTTTAATTTTTCAATTGTGAAAATCCATCCTAATTTTACACTGCTGTTAAAAATAATGATTATCAGTTTGATTTTTCACAGCCCCCAATAAGCATATACAAAAGCATTGAGAATATTTTATATTAACTTTTCTTTTAATACTTCTGTTTTTGATAATAGTTTTTGATTTAAGTGTTCCTCATTAATATATTTATCATAAATAGCTAAACGTTCTTTTAATTTAAAACCAAGTTCCATACTAAATTTTTGCAATTCATTTATTCGAGGCCATTTATCATTTGGATTGACATAATCTTTAGTTAATGGAGATATCCCCCCCCAATCATCAGCACCACAAAGTAAAAATATCTGATTAGTATGATAATTTAGATTTGGGGGAACTTGAATACTTACATCATTAAATAACAATTTAGCAACTGAAACCGTCCTAATCATATCCAATAAGCTTGGTTCATTATAGAATTCCATTGGAGTTCCTACTTTACTTTTAAAGTTTTGAATAATAATCTCTTGTATATGACCATATTTCTCTTGCAAGTCTTTAATATCGATTAAAGAATCAGATATTTCATATTTCTTTTCTCCAATTCCAATGAGTATACCCGTAGTATAAGGAATATTTAATTTTCCAGCATTACTTATAGTTTCAAGTCTAAGTTTAGGATTTTTTCCAGGACTATTTTTATGAGCTATCGTTTCCATTAATCGAGGTGATGAATTTTCAAGCATCATACCCATTGATACATTCACTTCTTTAAGTTTTTTTAACATATTATATGGAAGAACACCACAATTACTATGTGGAAGCAGATTTGTTTTATCTAAAATTTCTTCACAGACATCATAAAGATAATCACCTATGTTTTCAAATCCTTTTTCATTTAAAACTTTTAAAACTAATTCATCCTCATCTGCTTGCTCACCGAATGTGATTAAAGCTTCTTTACACCCATATTTTTGAGAAACTTCAAGTTCTTTAATTATTTCCTCTTTATCTTTTAGTAAAATTACACTTGGATCATCGGATTCTTTTTTAAAAATGCAATACCCGCAGGAATTTCTACATACCTCTGTTAAAGGAATGAATATATTTTTAGAGTAAGTTATATCATTATTATCTCTTCTATCTGTTGCAACTTTCATTAATCTAAGAACATCTTGCCTTTTAACATTTAAAAGTTCTGTAATTTCCTTTTGATTAAGTTCTATAGGTTCATCCTTTTTAATATCTTCAATATATGATAAAATTGTCATTTTAACCTACTATTAATTTATTTAAGAGAGAACGGCATAATTATTTATGGGTTAATTTATCATTATTGTCTAATTATCTCTGATTTAATATTCATGTTTTAAAAACTAAGCATGGAATAAAAATATTTCAGTCAATAGCATAT
>JAITOM010000029.1 GCA_031289975.1 Methanobrevibacter sp.
TTTATACATATTCAAATATAATAGTTTTTGATATAAGTTCTTAATAAACAAATTAGTATTAAAATATATTAAAAATTATTTATATTAATTAAAAATTATTTATATTAATTAAAAATTAGTTATATTAATTAAAAATTATTTATATTAATTAAAAATTATTTATATTAATTATAAGTAGTTTTGATAAATTTTTAATAAATAATTTTTTTAAAATTAAATCATTATTAAAATAAATATTATTAAAATATATTATATTTAAAATTAGTTATATTAATTAAAAATTATTTATATTAATTAAAAATTAGTTATATTAATTAAAAATTAGTTATATTAATTAAAAATTATTTATATTAATTATAAGTAGTTTTGATAAATTTTTAATAAATAATTTTTTTAAAATTAAATCATTATTAAAATATATTATATTTAAAATATATTATATTTAAAATATATTATATTTAAAATTAGTTATATTAATTAAAATAAATTTATATTAATTAAAATTTAAAATTATAAATTTTTATAAAGTGATATTTAAAATTAAATAATTTAATAAAAAAAATTATCATTTTAAAATTTAAGAACTTTTCCATAATGACTATATTACAAATATTTCATTATTAAAATACTTTTTATTATATTGTTCTGTATAATTAATCGTATTTTATTGTTCAAAAAATTTTTTGCAAATTATTTTTTTAAATATTAGTATTTATCTTTTAAATTTAATTTAAAGAAATAAAAATCATTTTTGATTACAAATATTTAATTGAATTTTGTAAAATTTAATATATAAATAAAGAAAATCAAAGATTTTCTAACTTTAAAAACTAAAAGTTTTTAAAATAAAAGAAAATAATTTTACAGAACACTACAATGTGAGTGAAAAATAAAAGAAGTTAATGTCTTAGAGAATCATGTCCTAATCTCTAAATTAAATTTCTTAAAGTTAAATTTGAACATTTAATTTTTAAATTAATAAAATTTATTAAATGATTTTGAAAATTAAAATATTTTAATAAAAATTGAAAAATTTTTAAAGCTAAGAAAAAATAAAAAATTTTTCTAAGTTAAAACAACTTTTAAGTAAAGAAAATAGGTCAAAGATGGAAACAGTTAAAGTACGGATTCAAGGAATTGTTCAAGGTGTTGGATTTAGGCCTAACACATATAGAATAGCTAAAAATCTAAATATTAATGGTTATGTTAGAAATCTTGGAAATCTTGTTGAAATAATTGCTCAAGGAGAGAATATAAACGAATTCATTGAATCTTTATCCAATGAAAAACCTCCTGTTTGCAAAATAAACTCAATTGAATATGAGAATATAGACTGCAATAAGATGTTCTATGATTTTAAAATTCTTGAAAGCTCTTTAAACTCATCTGGAACTTCTGTTATTCCTCCTGATTTAGGATTGTGTGAAAATTGTCTTAAGGAATTAAGAGATAAAAATAATCGAAGATACAGATTTCCTTTCATTGCTTGCACTGATTGTGGACCACGTTTTAGTGTTATAAATTCTATTCCTTATGATAGAAATAGAACTACAATGGATGATTTTCCTTTATGTGAAGAATGTTTAATTGAATATGAAAATCCATTGGATAGACGTTATCATGCTGAAGCAAGTTGTTGTGATAAGTGTGGACCATCACTTAGTTTATATAATAGTGAAAGTGATGAAATTTTTGATACCAACCCAATAAAAAAAGCTGTTGAATTGTTAGATGATGGAAATATAATGGCTATGAAAGGTATTGGAGGAACACATTTAGTTTGTAAGGTAACCGATGATGATATTATCTTAAACTTAAGAAAACGATTGAATAGACCTAATCAGCCATTTGCTATAATGTCTTCAGATATTGAAACTATAAAAACATTTGCTGAAATTAATGAATTAGAAGAGAACTCATTGAAATCTATTGAAAGTCCTATTGTTGTTGTTAAGAAAAATAAAAATTATTCTTTTCCTGATTCTCTTGCACCTATTTTACATAATATCGGTGTTATTTTACCTCATTCTCCAATTCATCATTTACTTTTTGATTATACGACTGAACCTGCTTATGTTATGACTTCAGCAAATATTCCTGGAGAACCAATGTTAATAAATAATAAAGATATTTTAAATGAATTAAATGGAATAGCTGATTATTTTCTATTACACAATAGAAAAATAGCTAATCGATGTGATGATTCTGTTATTAGATACATTGATGGAAAATTATCATTTATTAGAAGATCTCGAGGTTACACTCCAAGTCCATACAATCTTAAAAAATATTCAAATGATTTAAATGTTTTAGCTTTAGGTAGTGAACTTGATCTTACTTTCACAATCTTGAAAAATGGTCTTGGATTCGTATCACAACATATTGGAAATACAAATAAATTTAAAACTTATCAATTCCTACAGGATGGAATAAAACATCTAAGTGGTATTACCTCAACCAATAATTTTGATCTTATAGCTGTTGATATGCATCCTCAGTTTTTTACAAGTTCTCTTGGGGTGGAACTTTCAGAAAAATATGGGGCTGAACTTCAAAAAATTCAGCATCATCATGCTCATGGAGCGGTTTTAGCATTTGATAATAATGTGGATGAATTAGTTTTCATTGGAGCAGATGGTGTAGGTTATGGTGATGATAAAGTTGCATGGGGTGGAGAAATCCTATACTCTGATATTGGGTCATATGAAAGAATTGCTTCATTGTCTCCTCAAAAGATACCTGGTGGTGATATCTCCACTAAATATCCAGCAAGATTTTTACTTTCTATACTGTATGATGTTTATGATAAAGAGGAACTTAGAATCTTATTCCTTAATAATTATGCTAATTTTTTTAAATATGGGGAAAAAGAGATTAATATGGTTATAAAACAATTAGAAAAAGATTTTAATGTTCCAATTACAACAAGTGCAGGTAGAGTTTTAGATTCAATATCTGTTGCTCTTGGAATATGTGGAAAAAGAACTTATGAAGGAGAAGCTTCAATGAAATTAGAATCAATAGCTTATAAATCAAATAATAACTTGAAAATCGATCTTGAATTTAAAAAACATGGAAATAGACCTGTTTTAGATACAACAGCTATTTTAAAACAAGTGATTGAAATGAAAAACAAAGGATTAAATATTAAGGATATTGCTAAAGCCGCCCAAGATGCAGTAGCTATTGGTCTTGGAAAAATGGCTGTTGATGGAGCAAACTTAAAAAATATTGATGTAATCGGTGCAACTGGAGGAGTAATGTATAATGAAGCTATTTCAAATTCTATTAAAGAACATGTTGAAAAGCAAGGATTTAAATTTATTAGAAATAATAATTCATGTGCAGGTGATGGTTCAGTTTCATTAGGACAAGCTATTATTAGTGCATATAGAAAAGGTTGAATTTTAAAAGGATGAACAATAATTTAATGTTATTAAACAAGCAATATGTTTTTTTGGTGTTGCGAATTAATTTAACTAACAAATTAAATAGTTAACTAAAGAATTAAAAATGAAGTTAGAAAATTAAAAGTTAGAAAATTAAATTATAGAAAAAGTTGGATTAATTATTTTAAAGAATGTATAGTAGTTTTGATGGCACTGTAAAATTAGCATGGATTTTCACAATTGAAAAATTGAAAACAGATGATAAAAGTTTAATTACATGTGTAGGGGCTTAATGTTTTTATGCTAAAATCCAAATTCCAAATTGTGAATTTCCATCCTCTTTTTACAGTGCCGTTTTGATAAAGTTCTTAATAAATAACTTTTTTAAAAATAAATATTATTAAAAAATATTTATTTAAAATTATTTATATTAATTAAAATAAATTTATATTATTTAAAATTTAAAATTATAGATTTTTATAAATTAATATT
>JAITOM010000078.1 GCA_031289975.1 Methanobrevibacter sp.
GAGGATGGAAATTCACAATTTGGAATTTGGATTTTAGCATAAAAACATTAAGCCCATACACATGTAATTAAACTTTTATCATCTGTTTTCAATTGTGAAAATCCATGCTAATTTTACAGTGCCATTTTTAAAGGCTCATGCACATAATATATTACAAATTTATAAAAATTAATTAAATGAGTTGTTTTTCATGATAATATTTCTAATTTAAGTGTTTGATCATAAACTATATTAACAAATAATTATTTTAAAAATTAAGATAATTTAAATATTTATATTTATTCTTAAAATAAAAGGTGATGAAATGTATTTTGAAGGAATAATAATTGGTTTAATTTCATTTTTAATTATAGGGATACTACACCCTGTAGTTATTAAAGGAGAGTACTACATAGGCAAGAAAATATGGCCTGTATTTTTATTAGGAGGGATAGTATTTTTGGCTATTTCCTTAGTTTTAGATGATTTAACAATTTCAATAATTTCTGGAATTTTGGGGTTTTCATTGTTATGGAGTATTCATGAAGTATATGAACAAGAAAAAAGAGTTAAAAGAGGATGGTTTCCATACAATCCAAATAGGAAGAAATAATTAATAAGATATATTGAAGAGGAGTTGATAAATATCTATAAAATCCGTATGATTAATCTCTACATCTCAATTTTAGAAGAAAATCAAAATGAATTAATAGAAATCATAAATTTTGTACTTGATTTTAATTCAAATAAGGGGATTGAAGAAGGATTTGTATTTAAAATTATTGGAAATCAATATGTCACATCATTTATTAAAGATTTAATCTATAAAAAAATAGTAAATAGAAGGATTGAATATGAACTATCCTTATTAGGAGATGTATTATTCGATATATATAAAATTCGTGGGATGAAATATGAAAACAAGAAATTTATAATCAATAAAACAGAATTTAACATTACAGATGATTATCTTAATTTATATTTTCTAATAGCAAGATTATCATTAAATAATAATGAATATAATTTAGTGAAAGAGTTTGAAAAAAAAATAAAAAATGAAAAGTCAGAGATAACTGAATTTAATTTCTATTTTTCAAAGAGAGAATTAGGGCTTTTTGAGAAGATTGATACTGAGAAGATTAAAGAACTTAATAAATTTAAAAATCTTCTTAAAAGCCATGATTTTTATTGTGAGGATTATTATGATTATAATGAATTTATTAATATCTTTAAAAAGAAATTAAAAAGTCTTGCATTTAAACAACAGAAGAAAGTATTTAAAGAAAAGAAGAAAATAATGAATAAACTTGCAAACAGCAATTTAACAGATATTTTTTATAGTTTTGTTGTTCTTGAAAAATATCGTGGCTTAAAAGATGTCTCAGAAAAAGAAAACAAGTACATAACTCGATTTTTATCAGAAGAACAATATTCTATAAATAAATTTAATCAAGAATTTGGGCAGGATAGCTTTCAAGAAACTGTAAAATTTATAATAAATGAAGGAATGGCTAACCCAAATGAAGAAGAATTTGATAATGTAATGAATAGATTGATTAAACACTATGGAGAAAAAGATTTTAGGAAGAAGTCGACTGAAAAATTAGAAAAATATCTTAAAAATAATGGGATTCTTGACAATAAAAAACTTGAAAACGACTTAGATAACAATGATTATATTTCAAGTATTGAAAAGGATGATTTAGATGTAGATGATAAAAATACTTTTAATATTGAATTAGATCTTTTTGGTCTTCTAAAATCAAAAACTTCTGAGAATATATATCCTATTTTAGAATATTTAAAAAAATATGATAATTTAACACTTAACAACACCTTAAAAAATATCTATGATGATATGGAAGATATTTTAGGTAGTAGCTATTTACTTTATACAGTCTCATTTTTCCATGACTTAAAACCTGAATTTGAGTTATTACAAGAATATTATATTAATTCACTTGATAAGGGGGTTATTGACCAATTTTATCATGATGAATGGCAAAATGATGATCTTGATGAAGAAAATTTAGAAGAAGAATTGTTTGAAGATATGGAAATAAAATCAATTGAAGAAGAGTTTATAATTACAACAAATGACTTTTTAGAGGAGTGGAATAGCTATTATAAACTTTTTAGAAATAATATCTTACAAAAAGAAGATAACTTAAAATTCATTTATTTGATGATTTTATCCATAGACAATAATAAAGAAATGGATAAGAATATTTTGAATCTAAAACTTTTAATTAAATATATTTTTAATGAAATCAATGAACTAATAAATGTTTTAGATGATTTAAAATTTTTAAACGACCAATTAGAAAACCTTAAGGATAAAGAAATGAAAAACCAGTACAATAATATTAGAAAATTTATTAATAAATGGAGAAGAAATATCTCTTCATTTAAAAGAGTATGTAAAATCCATTTGGGAATTGATTAAACCTTAAATAAATTTTCTTAAATTTATTATAAGACTAACTACAATTGATATAAATGATATATGATAGTTTTAATCATGAAAATTCATTAATTGAAGATGATAATCAAAGAAATGATAATTCTTCAATTAAAGAAATCCATATAAGAAAACCATTAAGTTCTAAATTAATTGTTGAATTGTTAGATACTTATCCTAATTTAAAGAGAATAACATGCCCAATTAGTTTATATAATAGGATTTCTAAGAAATATATTGATGTTTTAAATGAAATAGGAGTCCATATTAAAATAAAATATAACTACAATCACCCTAAAAAATATGGTGATGATATAGGTTTAAAAGTAGTTGATTTAATTCATGAGGGTAAAACACCTTTAGAAGTAGGAAATATCTTAGATTTACCTATTAAAAAAGTTTACTATTTAAGAGCTAAGTTTTCCAATCCAAAAAATAAACTTAAAACAGGCAAGAAAACAAAGTACAGTGAAGAGCAGATTAATAGTATTAAAATTCAAAAAGAAGATGGTATTCCTATTAAAAAAATAGCTGAAATAGAAAATATTCCTCTTAGAACAGTTTATTATATTATTAAAAACTATATGGATTAGGATTTAGTATGTTGTTAGGTAAATAATTAATTTTTTTAAATAATCCGTCTTTATTAAATTAGTGATTTTGATAAATATATGGGTAATGATATAGTAGATGAGGATGATAAATCAATATTAGATAAATATGAATTTAATCAAACATTACAAATAGTATTATTAAAAGGAAATAAGGATAAAAATAAAATAAGGAAACTAAGAATTTAATTATCCCTGAGGAATGTGTGGACGGACCACAATTTGTATTCCCAGGGTTAGAAATTACCACCAATTAAGGTCCCAAAACCAACCGTAGCCATAACCATTAGCACCCTGATCAAATACACCATATACACCATTTATTTTAATCCAAGGTTTATTCCAATTATTGCTCTTATGATCACTACTAATTTTAATTTCAACATTATGAACAATAGTATCAGGGAAATTAGTTTCGGCTTTCTGATTAGTCCACCATGCTTTGGAACCTAAATATGATGTTTTACCTGTGGAATAGATGGTTAATTTAGTAATAGTGTATGGTAAAGGAATATTTTTATCAACATTGCCAGATCCAGAATCAAAACGAACCCAATCATTACTATAAGCTATTTCAGCATCAATAGCATAACTAAATTCTTGATCTCCACTGTTAAGACTTTCAACAATGTGGGCATTACCAGATTCAATTGCATTTACAGTACCAATGCATAATAATA
>JAITOM010000081.1 GCA_031289975.1 Methanobrevibacter sp.
TTTGATATAAATCCTTATTATAATAGAAATTGGGCGACAATTATTTTTTTTCATTTTCTATGAGTCATATATACACCAATTTCAATATATGCTTTTTGGTTTTTCCATCCATAAACCCCAATAAATTAAAATTATAAATAATAACATCTCTTAGTATATAAAATTAAATATTTTCATCCTGATACTGATAAATATTATCTTTGCATAATAATTTTCATTGAAGATGAAAAAAATATTAGATTAATAACCACACACTCTGAAAGAAAAAAAAGGATGGATAAGAGTATGAAAAATAAAATAGTTAAAGTAAAGGTGGATTATACTTATGATCATTTAGCAGATGCATTATTTGTTTACATTAAAGATAATAATGATTATGAAGAAGCGATTGAATTAAACCCCATAACTTACTTATCTTTTAATAGCAAAGGATTCCCTGCCGCTATCGAATTCTTAGATGCATCTAAAGTATTAAGAGCGAAGAAATATGGTCTACAAAATATTAAAAAGATTGATATTAATATTAATATAACTGAAGAATGTATTAAAATAAAAAGTAGTTTCATGATTCCATTGCATAATAAGGAAGAATCTAAGGTTAATATTCTGAGTATTGGTAATGATCATGTTATGCCTGTTGTTAATGTAGAATTAATAACTTCTTAAAAAAAACTAAATAGCTATTTGAGATATAGTGGTTTTGATAAAGTTCTTAATAAATAAACTTTTTTAAATATAAATATTATTATAATATATTTATTTAAAATAAGTTATATTATATGAACTAAAAAAATGTTTTTAAGTAATGAGTTTTTTAAAAATATCTTTAAATTATCAATTTCATGAATAAAAATATAATATTATTTATTTTTAAAAATAAAATAGTTAAATTTATTAATTAATATTTTAATAAAATATTAGAAACAATTATTGAAAATTAAACAAATAAAAATAAATGATTAATTACAAACTTTTTTTATTCCACTATAATTAAAATAAATTTATATTTTTAAAATTTGAAATTATAGATTTTTATAAATATAATATTTGAAATTAAATAATTTAATGAAAAAAATTATCATCCAAAATTTAAGAACATTTCCAAAAGGACTATAATGAATGAATAAAAAATTTTATTAACATGTAGTACAATGCTGTTAAAATAAGAAAATTGAGGCTGTGAAAAATTCAACTGATGAATATATAATACTTTATTCAATGTTTATAATACTTCATTTTTTGAAGCATTTTAAGAACTTTATAAGATTAATACACTACTAAAAAAAAAGATTTTTACTTATATTCTACATTTGAGTAAAAAGTTAAAAATAATTTATCAGTTGGATTTTTCACAGCCCCTTATTTCCTACCACCAAAAACAGCATGAGTATAATACTTAAAAACAATGTCAACTTCCCTAAAACCTACCTTTTCAAACCACTTTATCTGATCAACTAACTTAGGATGCACATTATCCTCCCTATGAATCCTATATTTTAATGTTTTTTCTTTCATGGAATTTTTCTTTACAAAATTATTAATAACATCATCATATAATCTTTGATTATGTCTTGATGATGCTGAAACAAAGTCTGCAATATAGAAAAATCCATTCTTTTTTAAAGCCTTGTAAATCCTCCTATAAAGATTTTTTTTATCTTCATCTCCTATTAGATTATGAATAGCTAAAGAAGATAAGACCACATCATAACAATCATTATTAAAATTAAAATCAGAAAAATCAGCGATTATAAACTTGATATTATCATAATCCCATAGTTTCTTTTTAGCCAAATTTATCATTTCTTTGGATGAATCCATGCAAGTTATACGGCTGTTAGGAAATTTTTCTTTGATTTTTTGGGTTAAAGAACCTGTTCCACATCCAAGATCCAGAATATTTATATATTCATAATTGTTAAAAGTAAAAATATTAATCAAAGCTTCAATCATCTGTTTATAATATGGTATTATTTTAACTATCTCTTTATCATAGTTAGGAGCAATTTCACGAAATCTCTCCTTAGCATCCAAAATTTACACACTCCATATAAAGTTTTATACATTACTTCTCCAAACTTTTTATAACATTTATTTAAACATGTACGATCCATGCATATTTTTTTACAAAATTGAATTAATGGAATAATCTGATTAAATTTATAATTTATTATATTATCATTTTAGCCTTAAAAAGGTAAAATATACGAATTTTCCTATGAGAAATGAAAATAATAATAAAACATCATAGTCATATATGTTTAAATCAAGCTTATAGAAATTCTCTTAAACAAAATGTAAAACATATACAGACAATTATAACTTCTAAATTTAATCGTTACCAAGGAGTGGTACTATCATAACCGAAATCAACAGCACCATTCGCTTTATATTCTATACCAATTAACACTAATTGTATATTATCCCCTGTCACATTACGAGTATAATTATTTCCCCTATGTGTAAAACTCAGCCAAGTAGATTTTTGTGTAGCTACTTGGAAAGTTATGTTTTGGAATGGTTCTGCAACATATGTCATGTTTGCAAATGTAATATATTTAACTTCATTATCATCATTCAATACTAAAACATCCCATACAGGATTACGATAATCTACATGACGAGTAGCTGAAACACCATTTAACAAAACACATAAAACTATTATTACAAAACAAGGGATTAACACATTTTTAAGATTCATTTTTATCTAACTCCTTTACTAAGTTGTCTAAAATCATTTGGAAGATTGTTATCAATATAATTATTATTGTCTGACTTAAATTTACTTATATCACTTACAGTAGCAATAGCTCCTCCTCCAAAACTAGTATTTGCCTGATTATTTTGCATTATTAAATAGCTCATGTTTATAAGTGTTCCTATATCATATATACCTCCACCCTCTTGAGATGCATTATTCCCATTGAAAACTGTTCTAAACTCAGTTTTTTTGTTAATAACACCATTAATAGTATTATAAATAGCTCCTCCATATCTTGCTTGATTAAATTCAAAATGAGAATTACTCCTAGAAGAACCATAAAATGTACAATGATGATTATTTTTCAAAGCACCCCCATTTCCATTTACTGCGATATTATTTCCATAATGACAGTCAGTAATCACTCCTGTACCATTAATTATACTCATTCCGCCACCATCAGTCGCATTATTAAAATTTATACTACAATTTAAAAAATTCGCAATACCTTCATTAATATTAATGCCACCACCATCACTCGCACTATTACTACTAATATCACAGCAGGTAAAGTTCCCCATGCCTTTATTTACATAAACACCACCACCATAGGACATTGCATGATTATTAGTGATAATGCAATTAAAAATTGGAGGATTATTATCTTGTCCTGAATGTATACCATCACCATACTGTGCATTATTATTTGTGAAATTACAGTCACTAATATAACATCTTGTGCTGGTCTTAGTTATACTGATTCCACCACCTCTATTTGATGCTTGATTATTTGTGAAACTACAATTAATTATATGATTAGTTCCTCCACCTGTTATGAAAATTCCCCCACCATCTTCTTTTGCAGTGTTTGAATCAATAACACAATCAGACAAGTTTAAATCACTACCATTATTGAATATTGCCCCACCACTTGTTATTGAATATCCATTTACCAATTCAAGATTGTTTATAGCAACATTAACTTTAACACTAGGGTCTATATTAAAACCATCATTAACAATTTCCATAACTTTTTGTAATGTTTGAACAGGATCATCCATTGTACCAGAATTATTATCATCACCATCAACACTAACATAAACAATATTAATAATATTTGAACCATCTTTAGGAATATCGAATAAACTTATATAATCAAATAAACTATCATTATATATCGCACCTACAGATGAAAGTGTGATGCTTAAAACTAAAATCACAAGAGATAAAGCAATTTTATTATTTCTCATGAAAATACACCTCCTATATTATTCAAAAAACCTCTCATGGATATTTTCTCCTTGCAAAAAAAGTTAAAATTAGGATTATTCAATAATCCCAAATTATAACCAGAATAAAGACTATCTCCTTCTATACTGATTAAAATATCTCCTGACGATCCATAATATTTGTCACAATCAAGAAAAATACCAGTAATTGTTTCCTCTTCCCAAAATAGCTCTATTCACAGATCCAAAATTTCCTTCTGTAATAGTAACATTATAATCTCCATTATCTATTGGTTGACCATCGTGTTTTGATACATTGAATGTTAAATTAATATTATCACCAGGTTTACAAGAATCAACTATAAAAATCATTACTTATAAACTTTATTTATTCCACTATATTTAACTTTTTCATGACAAAAACTTCTTCTAACTCTTTAAATCTTATCCTATATGAGTTCATATACATGAATCTCTTTTCCTAAATTAAACTTCATTAATCCAGCATCTTCATTTGATTCATGAATAGTTTTAATTTTTTTAAGAATAAAATCATTTTTAAAGTTTTCATTAAATAATGAATTTAAATAAGATTCTTCTAAAATAGGATAGTATCTTATTAAAGAACTCATTATGGATACAAAATATTTGTTAAGACTAATATTATCACCAAAATCTTTTCTTGAGAATATATAAACATTTTTACTATTCTCTAAAGAATTCTCAACAAGTTCACTTAAAGACTTTGTTGCATTTTCAACATTATATTTAATAGTTCCTGCTCTATAATTTTTAGAATCATTTAACTGAAGAAACCTAAATCTAAAATCAATAAAATACACATTATCCTTTATTAAACACGATCCAATATCATAAATAAGACATGAACCATCACAATCAGCTGCAAAAGAAATAACAACTGACTTGTTATCATCAATTGAATTTATAAATGTTTCCATCTCGTTTAAAGCTATATTATTATCATTTTCAACAGCAAAGTAAGACATTGTATTAATAGATGATGATAATAACAATATGAATAATAAAGGAACAAAAATTTTTTTATTGTTATAAGCTTTTGTAAGTAAAAATGCATAAGATAACCAAAACACCCCTAACATTAAATAAAAACTTTTAACAATCCATACTGGTTCAATAAGCGATATTAAAAGAGTTATTAATATAACAATTACAAATAATATTAATCCTGTCGATAAAAAATTCGTCTCATTTTTTCCTCTTTTAAAAGAATAATATATTGTTAAAATTATAAATGAAGTAAATAATAAAATTGCGATTATGATAGAATACTCTTGCATTGTTGCAGCAAATAAAGAATAAAATAAACCATATAAATAATCAATAGTAGGGAAAACAGCCCAATCAGCATTACCTATCTTTATTTGATTTAATAAAATAGGAACCCAAAACATAAATCCTAATAGTGAGATAAATACTGAAAATATGTAATTTTTAAGATTTAAATTATAAATCTCTCCATGTTTTAAATTATTTTTTAATAAAAAGATAAATAAAAGTAAATATATTGAAAACACCATAAAAATAGTACCATAATGCGTATATGAAGATAAAAGTGCAAATAATGATAAAAAAATATAATTTTTAATTTTTGATGGTTGTTCAATAATCTCATAAGCAGAATAAAAAGTTAAAGTAAGAAATAAAATCCCCCAACTATATGAACGAATCTCAGTTGAAAAATGCATTATTCTCGGTGCTGAGATTATAGCCATTGAAAAAATTCCACTAAATAACCACCCAAACCTTTTTCTTAAAATTATCAAACTAAAAATTAATAACAAGACTAAAGGAACAATAGAAAATATTTTCCCAACAATAACTTCACTAAATCCCCAATTAAAAAATGTTAAAACTGAAAAAACAGATAATAACATGAAATAATATAATGGGGGATGCACATCAATATAAATATTATGCATCATCTCATTAAAAGGTAAATCTAAAATATAATGAAAAGTGAAAAACTCATCACTCCAAAAAGATGAATCTAAAAAATAAAATATACAAAAAAGTAATAAAATACTTATCAGGAATAAAACCATTCCCAACAAATTTTGGCGCTGTAAAATTAGCATGGATTTTCACAATTGAAAACAGATGATAAAAGTTTAATTACATGTGTATGGGCTTAATGTTTTTATGCTAAAATCCAAATTCCAAATTGTGAATTTCCATCCTC
>JAITOM010000105.1 GCA_031289975.1 Methanobrevibacter sp.
TTCTAAATACTCTTCGATATTTTCACTTAATTTATTATCCATTAATTCACCAATTAATTAACTTCCAATTAATTAACTTATTAATTTAGATGATATAATCAGCTAAATTTATAATAATATTTTAAATAATATAAATTTATTTTAATTAATATAAACAATTTTAAATTAATATAGTTTAATAATATTTATTTTTAAAAAAGTTATTTATTAAGAACTTTATCAAAATTACTATAAATGGATTTAAATTAAAAATTTTAATCAATTTCATATTTTAATCAATTTCATTAATTAAAAACATTATTTCTAAGGAATATAATTAAAATAATTATATAATTTATTAAAATAAGTTTTAAAGAATTTTATTAAGTAGCTATTTAAAAAAATAGTTATTAATAATGTTTAGGATACAAGATTTATTTAAAATCTATTATTCCTTTTTTTTAAAATTTTCAATTAAATTTTTTAAAGATTTTTCTAAACCTTCTTTTCCACTTTCGACTCCTTCAACGATATCCTCATATCTAATATATTTTTCTAATTTAATTGCTTTCTCACCAATTCCAGATAATCTAAATTTATGTTCACTATCACCTATTGGAAGAGAAATTTCTTCTCTTTTAATATCCTCTTTAAATTCTAAAGCTTTATTTTTTAATTTTTCAACTAAATCTTCCATATTATCACTAACTTTTATTTAATTAAGAAATATTTTATTATTATTTTTTTTCAAATTAATTAATAGTTTTTAAAATTAATTAATAGTTTTTAAATTAATTATAGTATGAAACTTAAATTTTTGCAAAAATTATTATTCCTGATTTTTTCTTAAATTAAATTTATTAAAATTAAATTTATTAAAATTAAATTTATTATTTTAAAAAAATAATTAAAATAAGCCATTTAATTTTAAATTAATAAAATTTATTAAATAATTTTGAAAATTAAAACATTTTTAAAGTAAAGAAAAAATAAAAAATTTTTTCTATTCTAACTTAAAACAAGTTTTAAATAAAGAAGATCTTTCAGATTTTCTAAGTGAAATGAAAAATTTCAATAAAGAGGATCAAAGATTCTCTAAGTTAAAACTAAAGTTTTTAAACTGAAAAAATTTGGTTCTAAAACTATAATTAAAATCTAAAACTATAATTAAAATATATTTTTATATAATAAAATAATGTGACACTAACATATAATATATTTTATTATTAATATACTTTAATCTTAAACGATTACTTAATTAAAATAATTGATTTGTATAAATCTTGATGTTAATACAAATAATAAAAGTTAGTGATTCACGATGAAAGAGATTATTAAACATATAATTGAAGAAGATATTGGATTTGAAGATATTACAACAAATGCTTTAATAAATAAAGATAAAATAGCTAAATCCATCATAATATCTAAGGAAAATGGGATAATAGCTGGGATCGAAATAACTAAAAACATTTTTTCATATTATGGACTTAATACAATGGTTTTAAAAGAAGATGGTGATGATGTAGCTATTAATGATATTATCATGGAAATTGAAGGGAATGCTCAATTAATTTTAAACTTAGAACGGACTGTTTTAAACATTTTAATGCGAATGAGTGGAATAGCTACTATTACAAATCAAATGATTAAAAAAGTTGATAAAAAAATAAGAGTTGCTGGAACAAGAAAAATCTTGCCTGGACTTGGTTTTCTTGATAAAGAAGCTATTAAAATTGGTGGTGGTGATAGTCATAGATTTTCTTTAGATGATCTGGTTTTAATTAAAGATAATCATATAGCTATTGTAGGCTCTTTAGAGAAAGCTATTAAACTTGCTAAGGAAAAAGTTAGCTTTACAAAAAAAATAGAGGTTGAAGTTGGAAATTGGATGGATGGATTAAAAGCCGCTAAATTAAATGTAGATATTTTAATGTTGGATAACATGAATGTGGATGAAATTAATGAAACAATAGCTATTTTAGAGAAAGAAAATCTTAGAGATAATCTAATAATTGAAGTTTCAGGTGGAATTAATCCTGATAATATTTCTGCCTATGGAAAAACAAATGTGGATGTTGTATCATTAGGATTTATTACCCATTCAGTAAAAAGCTTAGATTTAAGTTTAAATATTAAATAATAGGTTAAAGAGAAAATGATGAATGAAACCAAGGAATTATTGGATAAAATTGGAATTAAATCATTAAAAAAGGAATGCTCAGATAAAAGATTTAATGATGGTGGGCAATATAGGATTGAAGTTCCTGGAATTCAAAATCCAATAGCTATGTCTTCTTTAATAGAAAGTATGGAAGAAAAAAATCTTACAATTCATCGTGTTACTCAAACAAAGGGGATAATGCTCTTATCAGATAATGAAATAAATGAAATGATTGATTTAGCTATTGAAAATAAATTAGAACTATTTTTAAGTGTAGGTCCAAGAGCAAGCTATGATACAAGTGCCACTGCTCAAACAAAAGAAGGTTCAAGAATAGCTTATAGGCTTAGAGGATACAATAATTTAGTTTATGGTATTGAAGATGTTAGAAGAGCCGTTTCATTAGGAGTAAAAGGAATTGTTGTTTATGATGAGGGATTACTATATTCATTAAATGAATTAAGAAAAATAGGGGAAATACCATTTGATGTCCATTTTAAAGTATCTGCACACACTGGTCATGGAAATCCTGCATCAGCTATTCTTTTAGAATATTTGGGTGCTGATTCATTTAATCCAGTTCGAGACCTTTCAATAGACATGATATCCAATATTCGCCAAAATATAGATATCCCATTGGATATTCACACAGAAAATCCAAAATCATCAGGTGGATTCATACGTCACTATGAAGTTCCAGAGATAATTAAAGTAGCCTCTCCAGTTTATCTTAAAACTGGTGGTTCTGTTGCTCAAACTCATAATTGGGAAACTTCATCTGATTCAGCAAAACAACGAGTAAAACAGGTTGGACTTGTTGTAAGAATGATTAATGAATATTATGGTGATGCTACAATTTCTAAATCATCAAAGGATTTAGCTATTCCCAAAAAATGTTAATCCAATATATTCTCAGCTATTTCAAATGATTCATTTCTTTTAATAGCTAACCCTTCAACTAAATTCTTGATTTTAATGGAGGTCATTTGTTTACATTCACCACAAAGCAATATTCCAGCCTTACATTCATTGTAAACCTTTTCAAGTTTTTTATCATCAGAGATTAAATGATAGAGAAGAAGCTCATAAACAACACATTTCTCTGGACATCCCCCTAATTCTTTTTGTTCTTTTAAACTTTCTCTTCCACCAGTTTTAGCTGTTTTAACTTTTTTTTCAGCATTTTCAGGAGAATCATTTAAGAAAATAGCTGTTTTAGGTTTACTACTTGACATTTTAGCACTTGTTAAACCAGTGATAAATCTATGGTAAGTTGAACCAGGAGATATGAAACCAAACTCATCTTTAAATCTAATAGCTAAATCCCTTGTTAATCTTATATGTGGATCTTGATCAATACCAACAGGAACAATGGTTGGCATTGGGGAACAAAAATCTTCAGTTTGTGGCAATAAAATATCTGCTACTTGAACCAAAGGAGCATAAATATGAGCTATGTTTGTTGTGTTTTCAAATCCATAAATAGCTTTCATTTGAGAAAGATTAACCTTTTTAGATAATTTAAATGCTAACTCATTTAATTGCTTAGATTGGGATTGTAGGTAAACATTAACATTTTTATGGGTTAAATCCAATCCTAAAGCAAGATAATTAACTAAATACTCATTAATAGCTATTTGTCTACCATCTTTCAATGATTTTTCCCTTGTAGCATATGCTTCCATATCAGCTATTGAAATAAATATATTTCCACCATTTTTAAAATACCACTTCAATTGATCCACAATCATTTTATGACCAATGTGCATTTTTCCACTTGGCATCATTCCAGTTATGCAAATAAAATCCTTATTTTTATTTATTCTTTCTTGAATTAAATTAAAATCCCTATGCCCAAATATAATTCCTCGTTTCATTAATAAACTCGGATCTTTTATATCCTCCAATAGGTCTTTAAATTTTTTTATTCCAAATTGATTCATAATATTTTCATAATCAACAGTAGAAGAAAAAGTCCATGGATCTATCAATAAATCACCTTGTATAACATATTATGGGATAAAACAGTTCTGTTAAATCTTTAGATTATAACACTTAATTTTTTATTTATAGTGTATGAAATAATGTTTGTAAGTAATGAAGTTTTTAAAAATGAATCATGATTATTAAATTTTTAATTAAAAAAATTATAATTATTATTTTTAAAAATAAAGAAA
>JAITOM010000147.1 GCA_031289975.1 Methanobrevibacter sp.
ATTTATAATACTTAATTTTTTAAAGCATTTTAAGGACTTTATAAGATCAATACAGCATTAAAAAAGGTCTTTTACTCATGCCTACATTTGAATAAAAAGTTGGAAAAATAATTTATCATGCTAATTTTATACTGCCTAAAAAATGGATATTAGTAAAATGAAAAAAGTTTGATGATAAGATTATATAAGAATCTAAGAACTATATTATTAATATTATAAATTATTTTATAAATATGTTACTATGATTATTAAAGTGATTTTAATGAAAATAGCTGGTTTTGATATTGGAGGAGCGAACACTGATTTAGCTATCGTTGATTTTAGTGAAAATGGCGAAATTAAAAACATGATCGTGGATTTTGAATATTTGCCTATGTGGTCTGATAATCAGAGATTAAGTGATGTTCTTTTAAATTTAATTAATAAAAATGATGATTTAGATAAAATTGATGGAATAGGAATATCTATGACTGCTGAATTAGTAGATGCTTACAATAAAAAAGAAGAAGGGGTTTTAGATATTTCAAAAAAAGTTATAAACACATTTAATATTCCAATTGGCTTTGTTGGAACCCATAAGCTCTTAACCTCTGATGAAGTTCTTAAGAATCCCTCTCAAATTGCTGCTGCTAATTGGATAGCTACCTCAGCCATAATCTCTGAAATTGATGAAAACTGTATTTTCATAGATACTGGAAGTACAACTACAGATATAATACCTATTAAAAATGGTAAAGAATGTTGTGAAGGAAGGTCAGATTTTGAAAGGTTAGCAACTGGAGAATTAGTCTACACAGGAACATTACGAACAAATCTTTCCAGTTTTCTAAAAAAAGTTGAATTAAATAATAAAGAGTATAGTGTCGCATCAGAACTTTTTGCAACAACCGCAGATATTTACAATATTTTAGATAAAATAAATGATGAAGATTATAGTTGTTCAACATCGGATGGTGCTGGAAAATCAAAGATGGAATCTATGATAAGGATTTCAAGGATTTTATGTGCTGATATGGATATTTTATCTGTTGATGATGTAATAGCTATTTCCAAATTTGCATATAAAAAACAAGTTGAACAAATTGCTGAAGGATTAAATAAAGTTTCAAAAAGAGAGAATCTTAATAAAGTTGTTACTATAGGTTTAGGTGGGGGAATATTAGGAAAAGAAGCTGTTAGTCTTTTAAACCTTGAATACATTTCTATGAATGATTTTTACACAAAAGAAGAATCTGTTGTAGCACCAGCAATAGGAACAGCAGTTTTAATGTATAAACATTTAGTAAATTCATCTTAAAAGAGAATTAAATGATGATGTAATCTATTTCATTTATTGATAAGATATTTCAGGTTTTCGCTGAAAATAGGACAGTGGGTATTTAAGAATCTTACCTGCAAAAATATTTAGAAGATTTGAAAATTTTGATGAAAATAAATTGTTAGACAACCTTAACTAATGGAAAAAGTATTTATATATTAAAATCAATATAATACTGATGAAATATAAGATTATTTAATTATTATAGATTTATTATTAAATAGGAATTCTCAATAATTTTTATATTTAACCTTCACAATTTTTAATTATTTGTTATGGATATTTAAAAATAAAGGTTTAAAAAATTATAATTAAAAAAAGGTGATTATATGTGTACAGTTGGAGGACCAATGACCGATGTAGATATAAAAAAGCTCAAAACTAAAAAATATAAGTGTTTAGATTGTGGTAATGAGTTTAAAGGATTAGGTAAAAAAGTCATTTGTCCATCTTGTCAAAGTGGCAATGTAGAAGAAGTTTAAAACAATTATATTTAAACCTAATTTTATTTTTTTTCTACTTCATTCAACGATTTCTACTTCAAATTTATAAAATGATAATTAACAGCATTCATAAGATTTTATATGAATAAAAAAAATATTAAATTAACTGAATCGCAGATATTATTCTTAATTGGAGATACAGGAACAGTTGGGATAATAAAAGTATCTAAAAAGAAGTTTTTATTTATAGGGACTCCAGATAAAGAAGAAATAGCTATTTTTCTTGAAGAAGATGACATAATAGCTATTTCTGCTTTTGGAAAAGGTGAAAAATATGAAAAAGCTATTAAGTCCATGGGATATTTAACACGAGAAATGAACTCCCCTATCATTGTTTTAGATAAGGATCATCCAAGTTCAAAAAGATTGGATATGGTTTTATCTGTTGGTGATAGTGTTCGATTAAGTTGTAATATAGTTCCAGGAACTCATCCAGAACAAGATATTTTGTGTTCTTGCGATAGTCTTTCTGGATTGATAATAAATAAAACAAGTGATGGTGTAGAAATAGAAAAAAATCTTGATAACTACAAAATTGAAGAAATTTAAATAAATGTTATGAATAAAAGTCTAAAGAGGTTTGAAAATTACCTTTTAGTTTAATAAATGGTTCTGCTCTACCTACAACAACCCCTAATTTTTTAAGTTCATTAATAGTTTTAAAAGGCATTTTTTTCCTAATATTAATAATTTTAGAAGCTGATTTTGGTCCGATTCCTGGGACTCTTAATAATTCATACAAAGGAGCTGAATTAATTTCAACTGGAAATATATCCATATTTAAAGCAGAAAGATATTTAGGATCTTCATCTTCTGAAAGTAAACCATTTTCATTAAAGACTATTTCATCTATGTCAAATTTATATGAGTTAACAAGTGCATCAGCATGATAAAGTTGAGTTGTTCTTTTACTACTGCATTTTTCCTTATTTTCAAGTTCTGTTCCAATTACAGGGTTAAAAGCACTAAAATAGCTTCTTTGTATATTTAGATTTTTATACAATGATTTTATTGAAGATAAAACCTCATAGTCTGTTTCATCATTGGCTCCAATAACAAACTGTGTAGTTGCACCTGATGGAACAAATTTTTTATTTTTTTTCTTTATTGAATCAATCCATTTGAATCTACGGAGAATATCTTTTTTAAAGCTTTTAATTGGACTTATTTCAGATAAACCATCTGAGGTTGCAGATTCAAAGTTTATACTAACCCTATTAGAAAGTGCCATTGCTCTTTTTATAGAATCTTTTGATGCTCCAGGAACTATTTTAAGATGGATGTAATCATTATATCCATAATTTTTCCTTAAAATTCTTGCAACTTCTATCATATTTTCCATGGTATAGTCTGCAGAGTTAATAATCCCTGAACTTAAAAATAATCCCTGTACATAGTTTTTTTGATAGTAGTCAAGAAAAACATCACTAATTTCCTGTGGTTCAAGCTTTAATCTTGTAAATTCATGTTTAGATTGATTTATACAATATTTACAATCAAAAATACATTTGTTAGTCATTAAAACCTTAAATATGGGTATTTTACAACCGTTAGATGTAGCATGGTAAATTCCAGGAAGATTAGCATCTGATTGCTTAATATCATTAGAATAATCACAAAGATCATACTGTGCATAGTCACATAGAACTTGCATTTTTCTTAAAGTTTCCATAATATCTAATTGTGTTTAATATTTAAGGTACTGAAAAAAGAACATTGTTTTTTAATCTGAAATCCGATTTTTAAGCAGAAAAAATTTAGAACATGTATATATCATTGATTTTTTTACCTCAATTTCTTAATTTTTCAATTGTAAAAAACCATGCTAAATTTACAGTACCAAAAAACAAATTCATTAAGTTAGGGTCTTGGCATAGCTATTATTTCATGAATTTTTAAATCAAAAATATTTGCTGAATTAGCTGAACTTAGAATAATTCCAGTATCGACACCTTTTCCAGTTCCACCAATAGCTAAAATTTCTTCGTTCACTGGAATGATACCTGCATCAGATAACATGAGGCTTATTTCAACACAAACTTTTATTCCTTGTGAAAGCATTCTAAGTGTGGCTGCTACTATTTCAACAGGTGTGATTCCTCCAAATTTATTAGAAATTCCTCTACCAGCACCACTTAAAGCATGTGAACCAACGTAGGTTATAATTCCTTTATTTTCAAGTTTTTTTCTCATTTCATTGGATATATCAAGGACATTAGGTTCTTTAAATCCATTGTAATGTGTTACATTTATAATTGTAATATCTTTTAATTCATCAGCTAATTTTAATGCAGATTCTCCTGAAGCAGAAGCAATAGCCACATATTTAATATTTGATTCTTTTAGTCTATTTTTAACTAAGCTTATAAGTTCATTCGTATTTGTTTTTCCTGGGGTTTCAAAATAAGTTATTGATTTTTCCATTTTAACACCTTTAAT
>JAITOM010000151.1 GCA_031289975.1 Methanobrevibacter sp.
CACTATTATTTGTACTGTTAAGAACCATTGTATAATTTAAAGAAAGATTATCACCAAATTTTTCTGTAGTATTAGTTCTTGTCCAGCTATCATTAACAGATAATTGAATCACAAAATAAGTATCAGGATCAGCAGGAGAACTTAGACCTGCAAGGCTTATATTGTTAGTACCCCACCAATTATAATCATAAACAACATTATTAGAAGTAGTATATAAGTTTGCTCCATTAGATGCATTATTATTGCATATACGGTTATAGCTAATATTACCACTATTACCTATATTTACTCCACCAGCACTACCAGTTGCGATGTTATTGATTATATTACAAGCACTCACATTACCACTATAGATGTATACTCCACCACCAGGACTATTTGCTTTGTTGTTAGTGATATTACAACCAATCATATTACCATACACAATGTATGCACCACCGCCAGCATTATTTATTGCAGTATTACCTGTGATATTACAATCTATCACATTACCAGTATCTATGTTTACTCCACCACCACTACCACTTGTTGCGGTGTTACCTATGATATTACAACCTATCACATTATTATTACCATTACGGAGACTGAAATATATTCCACCACCACTACCAGCGCTTGCGAAGTTTTGTGTGATGTTACAATTACTTATAGTTGTATTATTAGCATTACTGTATACTCCGCCAGCCCTACCATCATTTGAAGATTGTGTGTTGTTTCCTCCTGTTATTGTTAATCCATCGAGTGTAACATTATTACTATTTATCATGAATACTCTCTTATTTTTACCAGTAGCATTAATAATTGGATTAGCACCATCCACAGCTTTTATAGTGAGACTATCTACAGTAACATTAATATCATAATCACCATCACTATTATATACTCCATCATTAAGTTCTATAATATCACCAGGACTTGAACTATTGATGGCATCCTGTATACTATCACCAGGATTTAATTGAGATAATGGTTCTGGAAATGATGGTTCTGCTGATATCAGATACACTAAACTCATGATACTTAAAATACTCATTAAAATTATAATTTTCTTATTATTTTTTTTCAACATTATTAAAATATCTCCTTTTATTTTATTATACATATTTAATACATTATTACAATAATTAAAAATACCAATTTCACCTATTTTAAAGAATTTTCTTCCAAATTCTCTGAAATAGCAATTCTCTAATTTTTTTTGGGTTCAGAATTACCCACAATTTCCTTCATCTATAATCACTATTTAATAACTCTTATTTATTTTAATAATAACTCTTATTTATTTTATTTTTAGTTTATTTTAAAAAAAAATTAAAATGTTATATGTTAATAAATAATATCCTAATAATAATCATTCAGTAACTATTATAGGAATTTGTCCAGCAGGACGACCATCAAGAGCATACACTTTTAAAAAACCCTCTCCAACTTTAACTGCTGTTATAGTTAATGTATTATCATTTTTCGCAGCAGCAGCAATACCATAATGTATGTAATATTAGCAAAAGCATGTTCAATGATGGTACTATAAAAAGAGGATGGAAATTCACAATTTGGAATTTGGATTTTAGAATAAAAGCATTAAGCCCATATACATGTCATTAAACTTTTATCGTCTGTTTTCAATTTTTCAATTGTGAAAATCCATGCTAATTTTACAGTACCTAAAATATTAAATAAAAATTATTAAAATATTAAATAAAAATCAAAGATTAAGATAATTAGTACTAATAAATTCATTAATGATAATAGAATTATTAATGATATTATAAATATATTAAATGTATATTATAGTAATACATAAATAAAACTGATAAATAAAATACATTCTTGAATTAATGAAAAAAAATGGAGCTGATGAAATATGGTGGAAGTTTCAAATCTTTATAACTTAGATATATATACTGTTGAAGGATTGTTTGTAGGAAAAGTTGTGGATGTTGTTCTCAATATAAAGCTTGGAATAATCTCAAAACTTAAAGTAAGAACTTTTGATATTGGAGAAAAAAAAGATGTTGGAATTATGGATATGATTAAAACAAATTTTCAACTTATTCCTGATGAAAATCATAACAATAAAGCATATAGTAATGAACTATTTGATATAGAGTATGATAAAGTTAAAGCAATTGGAGATATAATGTTAATAGATCCAAGAAATTTAACAAGTACATCTCAAGAACCTAATCCTCAAATTAATAAAACATTAAGTGATGAATTATAAAAATATAGCTTTTAATTAATTTAAAGTAGCAACACTGAACCATAAATAGCTAATCTTTTATTTTATTATCATTCTTTAAAATATAAATTATCCTTTTTTTAATTAATGTTAATTGTATATATCTTTAGTTAATAATTTAACTGTATTATAAACTTTATTTTTAATCTAGTGATTATATGATAGTGGGTATACTTGGATGTGGAGCAATATCTAATCTTATTATTAATAAAATCGAGAATAATAATGAAATAATGGTTAAATATTTTTATGATAGGGATATTGAGAAAGCTAAAAACTTAGCATGTATATCCAATGGAACTGCTGTTTTAGATTTTCAGGACATGGTTGATAAAGTAGATTTAATTTTAGAATCAGCATCACAAATCGCTGTTAAAGAGTTCATTCCGCAGGTTCTTAAAAAAGGCAAAGATGTTATTGTAATGAGTGTTGGTGCATTATTAGATAAGGATTTATGGAATGAAATGAAAGATATTTCAAAAAAAACAGGTGCTAAAATTCATATTCCAAGTGGTGCAATAGCTGGTTTAGATGCAATAAAAGCTGGTTCTGTAGGAGAAATAAAAAAGGTTGTATTAACCACAAGAAAGTCACCAAGTTCATTAGGGAGAGATGTGAGCAAAAAAGAAGTTCTATTTGTTGGTAAAGCAAGTGAAGCTGTTAAAAAGTTTCCATTAAACATTAATGTTGCAGCTACATTAAGTATTGCTTCTAATTTAGATATTGATGTTGAAATTCTTGTTGATCCTAAGATTGATAGAAATATTCATCAAGTGTTTGTAAAAGGTGATTTTGGTGAATTTACAACTGAAACTGAAAATTTACCTTGTGAATCGAATCCTAAAACAAGTATTCTTGCTGCTTATTCTGCAATTCAGCTATTAAATGGTCTTACTGAACCATTCAATTTAGGTACATGATTTTAATTCCTTAAATTTTAAAATCAAAGAATATTTATGATTGATTTTATGAAAGAACATGAAATTTATTCTGAAATTAAAGTACCATTAAGTTCAAGCCTAATTTTAAGGTTAGATGGCAAGAATTTTCATGGCTTAAGTAAAAAATTAGATCTGAAAACACCGTTTGATTACGACTTTGTAGTGATGATGGTCAATGCAGGTTTAGATATTTTTAAAGAATTTTCACCATTATTTATCTATATTTTTTCGGATGAAATCAATATTCTTTTTAATCATATTCCTTTTTCTGGAAGAATAGAGAAATTAAATTCTATTTTTTCAAGTATAGCTTCAAGTTCCTTAACTTTAAGTGTAGAACAATATAGGAAAGATTTAGTTAATCATAGGAAACATAACAAAGAATATAATGATAGAAATGTTTTATTTCCAATAGCTTTTGATTCACGACTTATTCCAATTTCAAACAATGAAATTTTTAGCTATTTTAAATGGAGGCAGGATGAAGCCTACAGAAACTGCATGAATAGCTATGGATACTGGGCTTTAAAAGAAGAATATGAAGGTGATGAACTTAAAAAAATGATTCATGGCTTTAAATTATCTGATATTCATGAATATTTATTTAAAAAAAAAGGGATTAATTTAGGAAAATTGTCTACTTGGCAAAGAAGAGGAATTGGTATTTATAAAAAAGATATAAAAAATTCATCACAAAATAATAAAAACTTAAAACAAAAGAAATTCGTCTTTGTAGATGAAAACTTAGCTAAATTTAATAAAGATTTTTTTAATTTTTAATTTTACCCATAGACAAATTAGGCTCATGCACACGACATGCCAGGAAATTTTAATTAATTTACAGTCATTATGGAAAATTTCTTAATTTTTGAATGATAATTTTTTTATTAATTCGTTCAATTTCAAATATTAATTTATAAAAATCTATTATTTTAAATTTTAAATAATATAAATATATTTTGATTAATATAAATAATTTTAAATTAATATTTCTTAATAATATTTATTTTTAAAAAAGTTATTTATACTCATTTTGGAAAATTTCTTAAATTTTGGACGATGATCTTTTTTATTAAATTATTTAATTTCAAATATTAATTTATAAAAATCTATTATTTTAAATTTTAAATAATATAAATTTATTTTAAATAATATAAATAATTTTAAATTAATATTTTTTAATAATATTTATTTCTTAAAAAAGTTATTTATTAAGAGCTTTATCAAAGCCACTATGAATTGAAAATAACTATAATTTTCTATTTCATTAATAATGGGTTGGGGAACAATTATTATTGTCCTTTATTATTGTCCTTTATTTTTTTTTAAAATAGCTATTAATATTTTAATATATACTATATCCTATTTAAAATAAGTATATATTATTGTTAGTTTTAAAAATATTATTTTATATAAATTGTTAGTTTTAAAGATTTAAATAGTCATATTACAATTATAAACTTATTATTATAAAAAATAAGATCAGTATAATACTAATATTAAGTTTTTGACTTTCATGATAGACAAACTTTTCCAAAATCACTATAAATCAATGGTTATTTATATTTTTAATAATAATATTCACAAATGTAGATTATTTCATGTTATTGTAATCATGTTTATATAAGTTATTAGGGTTATAAAAAATAGAATATGAGGTTTATATGATATATAACAATTTATTAGACCTACAAAATGCTTATAAAAAGTATGGAAAAGGAACCGTACTTAATGAGCATAAAGAAGCTTTAAATGAATGGTGGAAACTTTTAAATTTAGGGGAATTATCAAATAAGATGGAGGATTATCCTAAATTCCAGAAATATATCTTAAAAGGTATTCTTGGTTATTCTGTTGAGGATCATGAGTTTGAAAAATCTCATGTGAATGGACGAGTTGAGTACACAATCCTTAAGGATAATAAACCATATATAGTATTTGAAGTTAAAGGAACCCAATTTAAGGATTTAAATAAAATATGGAAGAGAGGGCAGTGCTGTAACACAAGCATTCAAGTATGCTAATGAAAAAACAAGTATAGAATGGGTCATGGTAACTAATTATCATGAATTCAGACTTTACAACTATAATAAATCAAAAGAAAGATATATTAGTTTTAAATTTGAGGATTTAAAACCTGATTTAAATACATTCCATGATAAAAATATCAAATACTTTCTTCTATGTTTTTCTAAAAAATATATTGTTGAAAGAGATGTTATAGGTAAATACATTGATTACATGGAAAAAGCAGATATAGGAAAAATTTTCTATAAAATATATAGTGAAGCCCGTGAAATATTAATAAGAGAATTAATGGAGATTAATAATAAAAATCAGATAGAATCTATTAATTTAGCCCAGCAAATACTTAATCGCTATATTTTCATTTGTTTTTGTGAGGATAAAGGGTTAATTCCTAATCATCCAA
This sequence comes from Methanobrevibacter sp., assembly GCA_031289975.1. GTDB lineage: Archaea > Methanobacteriota > Methanobacteria > Methanobacteriales > Methanobacteriaceae > Methanovirga. The sequence goes on from JAITOM010000151.1 coordinate 5,615, forward strand.
GTAGAGATGATATATTATATTTAGTAGAAAAAAGAAAATTAAGAGAAACCAAAATATGGAATGAAATGAATGAATTATTCATAGATATGAATGAAGGTAGTGATGATAGAAACATAAATGAATTCAATAGTGGATTATTTAAAGATGATATTTCTCAATTAATAATTAGGGATAAAATTGAAGATGAATGTTTTTATAAAGGGATTAAAGAGATTGAAGCCCCTTCATTTTATGAAGGTAGATTGAATGATGAATTAATAGAAGTACCTAAAATTAATCGCCTATATAAATCTCTACTTCGAATATCGTATCATGATTTCAAATCAGATATAGATGTAAACATATTAGGGGAAATATTTGAAAGAAGTATTGGGGATATAGAGAAAATTAAAGAGGGAAAAATAGATGAAACTAAAAAAGGCATTGTATACACCAATGAAAAAATAACGAAAAATATTTGTGAAAATACAATAATTCCTTATTTAAGTCAAACAGGAGATATAAATAAGATAGATAAATTAATCAATCAATACAAAAATGATTTAAAAATATTGGAGGACAAACTAAAAAATATTCATATATTGGATCCTGCATGTGGGTCTGGTGCATTTCTAAACCAGGTGATTGACTTATTAGTGTCTATACACAATGCAATTTATAAAGAAAAACATCCTGAACTTAATATAGAAGAAAATGAAGAGAAATTTAACATTCATCAAAGCATGATAGACAGTATAAGAAATAATATTTATGGGGTGGATTTAAACAAGGAATCTGTTGAAATAACTAAACTTTCATTGTTTTTAAAAACAGCTGACGAGAAATCTAAGCTACCAAATCTTGATAAAAACATTAAAACAGGAAATAGTCTAATAAATGATTCACAGTATGGTGAACAATCATTCGATTGGAATATGGAATTTCCAGAAATAATGGGAGATGGAGGATTTGATATTGTCATTGGTAATCCACCATATATAAGGAGCAAAGATATAGAATATAAACCATATCTAAAACATTATGAAACATATACAGGAGATAATGACATTTATGTTTATTTTTTTGAGAAGGGAATGGAACTACTTAAAAATAATGGAAGATTAGGATTTATATGCTCCAATAAATATGAAAAAGCAAAATATGGGAAAAGACTAAGAAAATATCTTTTGCATTATAAAATCATAGGATATGAAGATCGTACAGCTAAAAACGATTTTCCAACTGTTAATGTTGATCCAAGCATAATTTTAATATCAAAAGAATCACCCTTAACTAAACATGAAATTCAAGTGTATGAAGATTTTCATGACGAATTTAGAATGGAACAAAACTATTTAAATGAAGATTCATGGACATTTATAAATCAAAAATCAAGAGATTTAAAAAATAAGATATGGACCAAAGGAGAACTCATAAAAAATATAGCTGAAATAAACATGAATCGTGGCATTACAACTGGGCTTAATGGAGCATTTATAATCAATGAATCAACACGAGATAAATTAATCAAAGAAGATCAAAATAATAAAGATATAATTAAACCATTACTTCGGGGAGAAGATATAAAAAAGTGGATAATTGATTATGCAAAATTATATATAATTTTTACTCGTAGAGGTATGGATATTGATAAATATTCTGTGATTAAAAATTATCTATCACAATTCAAAGAAGAATTAACCCCTAAAAAAACTAAAGATGAAAAAATTGGTAGAAAGGTAGGTGACTATAATTGGTATGAAATCCAAGATGTTACAGATTATTATAAAGATTTTGAAAAACCAAAAATAATCTGGGGAATGATAAGCGGAGAACCACAATATACAATAGATACTGATAAGTATTATATCTTAGCTCCAGGATGCCTTTTAACATCAAATTCTGATCAAATTAATTTATATTATTTGTCAAGTTTATTTAATTCTAAAATTTTAGATTGGTATTTAGGCATAATTTCAGCATCTTTAGGAGGAGTTAAGATGCATAGCCCTCAATTTATTGAACAATTACCAATAATAATACCTTCAAAAGAAAAACAAGAGCATACTATAAAAATAGCTAAAAATATCAATAAATTTTCTCAATTTAAAACAGATGAAATTAATAGATTTATGGAAAGTTTAAATGATTATTTGAAAATTAAAGATATTAAACACGATGATTTTACTAAAAGAATGGATATATACAAATATTATAATTTTAATTTTGTAAATTTCATGAAAGAACTTAAAAAGAAAGTTAAAAGGCAAAAAGATAAGAAACTATTAGATAAAGAGTTCATAATGGAAGAATTAAAAGAAAGATATGAAAATAGCACTAATAAAATAAATGAGATGGATTTAAAACTATATTCTCTTGAATATGATATAAATCATGCTATTTATAATATATATGGTTTAACAACCGATGAGATAGATATAATAGAAAAAAAGGCTCTCTAAAAATTATTGTAGAAAAATTAAATCTTATTCCATTAAAATCTTTAAAAATAAATAATTAATTAAGTATAGTGTTTTTGTAAATTTATAAAAGATTATATTCAAAAAATTTTTTATAAAAAATTGATATTTATCTTTTAAATTAAAATTAAAACATTATTAGTCAATTTAAATTATAAATATTTAATTGAATTTATGTAATTATTATAGTGCTTCTCCAAACTTTTATAACATTTATTTAAAAATTTTTATTAAAAATTATTCTTTAAATTATTCAAATTTTAATTTAAAGAGATATTAAACTTTTTTAAAAACTTAATGAAATATATTATGTTAATAAAGTTAAGTAAAATACTATATATAAATTAAAAATAATTAATTTCACAAAACACTATAATTGAAAGGTGAAACTTAATGATACTGATTGTAACAGGACATCTTGCAGCTGCAACAATTGAAAAAATAGCTAAATCTTCTAAAAAAGATGTTATGATTCACATAGCAAAAACACAAGTGGCTGCATTCTTAACACCAAAAATTATCATCAAGGAACTTAAAGAAAATTTTAAAGGAAACTTAAATGAAGTTGAAAAAATTATTGTTCCAGGACTAATGAAAAAATCAACAATGGAAATAAGTGAAACTTTTAAAATACCCTGCTTTAAAGGTTCACTTCAAGGTGCTGATTTAGACATGGTTTTGGATTTAGATGATTCCATTGAACTTTCACAAACAAAACCTGCAGATCGTCTTATAGAAGATGTTAAAAGAGAATTAGCTTTTAAGTTTATAGATGACTTTGAAAATAATCAAGAAGAAAGAGAGAAGCTTCTTAAAAAACCTAACAATATTTTAATTAGAGATCTTCCTGTTGGTGAAGACTTTCCAATACGAGTACTATGCGAAATAGCTAATGCTCCTTTACTATCAAATGAGGAATTAATTTTTAAGGCAAAATATTTCCTTGACAATGGGGCGGATATGATAGATATTGGTATGTTAGCAGAAGAAGATTTCTCACATCTGATCCCTGATTTAATAAAAACATTAAGAACAGTTACAGGAAATAAACCATTGAGTATTGATAGTTTAAATCCTAAAGAGATTAATGTAGCTATTGATAATGACATTGATTTAGTTTTAAGTTTAGATCTTGGAAACTATAAAGAAGTTCTTCCAAAACTCATCAATAAAAATATTCCAGCTGTTTTACTTCCAACAAACTTTAAGGAAAATAAAGTTCCGAATACTGTAGAAGATAGATTAATAGCTATTGAAAAATTAATGGGTAAATGCAAAGGATTAAATATTCTTGGAGACCTTATTTTAGATCCAATAAATAGTAAAAGTATTGTGGATTCTATAATTACAGCAAAAAAATTTAAGGATAGAAATCCACATCCATTGTTTTTCGGTGTGGGTAATGTGACTGAATTAATGGATGTTGATTCAACTGGAGTTAATAGTTTAATTTCAGGAATAGCAATGGAAATTAAAGCATCAGTTCTTTTCACACCTGATGAAAGTGGAAAAACATGGAATAGTGTTTATGAACTTGCAATATCTTCAAAAATAATGTTTTTATCCAAATATCGTGATTCAATTCCAAAAAACTTAGGTATAGATTTAATAACCTTTAAAGATAGGAAAAAACTAAGTTTTGATAATTTTATAAAGGATAATGATATGGAAAGGGACAATGTTGAGAGAGAAAGTTTAAATGTTCCTATCTATTTAGCAGAAGAAGACCCTAAATTTAGAAGAGATCCTTTAGGAAGTTTTAAAATTAGTGTTGAACACGGAACAAGATATGATAAAAGTAAAATTGTGGTGACCCACTACATAAAAAATGTTCCTAATTTAATTATTGAAGGAAGCTCTGCAAAAAAAATCTTCAATGAAATAATTAAAAGAAATTTAATATCAAAACTTGAACATGGAGCATATTTAGGTGTTGAACTTAATAAAGCAGAAACAGCTATGTTATTTTCTAAAGATTATATCCAAGACTTTGACTTATTTAAAAAACCATTAATTCTCAATTGAATTATCTTTGTAAAGATGCCTGAGAGTGTAAAGATGTGAGAGTGTCAAAAAGATGGCTCCTAAAATTTTTGGGAATATTTCAAATTCAATTAATAAGACTTTGTTCCAAATTTTTAATTATTGTATTGTATGTAGTCAAAAAATAATGTTAATCTGTTTGAAAATCACGAATTAAACTTATATAGTGTATGAAATAATGTTTGTAAGTAAAAAAAATCAAAGATTTTCTAATTGAACAAGTTCGATAATGTAATTTTTTAAATTACACCATAAATATTAAATTTTTAATTAAAAATATTATAATTATTGTTTTTAAAAATAAAAAAATAAAAATTATTATTTAAAAAATTAATAGAATATTAATTTGAAATTCTTAAAAACGGAGAATACATTCTCCTAAGTTGAAAATAAATTTTCAACAATAAGATATTTAAAAATAAATGATTAATTACAAACATTTTGAGAGTGTAAAGATCATGGCTCCTGATTAAAAAAATGATTGATATTAATCTTGTCAATTTTGGTAATAATTTAATTTTATAAGCTTAATCAATGATTCTAAATTTTATTAATATTAATTTTTGATTGTATAATACATAATAAGTGAAAAGCTAAAATAAAGTATTATGGAATGAAATTGGTATGCCCAAAAAATTTCAGGAGCCAACTTCTTTACACTCTCTATAATGAACTAAAAATGTTTTTAAGTAAAGAAAAACTTCGTTTTTCTAATTGAACAAGTTCAATAATGAGATTTTTAAAAATATCTTTAAATTATTACTTTCATAAATAAAAATATAATATTATTTATTTTTAAAAATAAAATAATTAAATTTATTAATTAATAATTTAATAAAATATTAGAATATTCCACTATAATTTCATTTTTATAAAATATTAATTTATATTTATTTTTTTGCAAATACTGAAAGTTCATTTTTATTTTCAACTAAAATGAGGAATAGAACTCTCATTTGACATATATGACAAAAATTTGGGTGATAACAATTGTCATGATTAAATGGCTATTTCTATTTTATCATGATTAACAATAGGGATTTTACTATTTTTATTCTCTTCTTTTAACTCTATTAATCCTTCTTGTTCCATTTTTTTTTAACTTTATGTTGTATTGTGCTTATGTCTTTATGAATTATTTTAGATAGTTCTCTTATAGATTTTGGTATTTCTTTTTTAATGATATTTAATATCTATAATTCAATTTCATCAAATGTCATGTTTTTCAGTGAATACTGTTTCACCAATTTTTATTGTTTCATCAGGATTATTTATTAGATATTTCCAGTTTTCTAAATCTACATGAAGTATGCTTCTTTTTGTTTTTTCAAATCCTTCTTCTAATTTTTCAATAGACTCATATTTTAGTTTCATTTCGTTTATAAAATTTTCACTGGATAACTCTTATTTATATTAATTAAAATTTAAAATTATATGTTTTTATAAATTGATATTTAAAATTAAATGATTATAGTGATTTTGATGAAGTTCTTAATAAATAATTTTTTTAAAAATAAATATTATTAAAATAAATATTATTAAAATAAATATTATTAAAATATATTTATTTAAAATTAGTTATATTAATTAAAACAAACTTATATTATTTAAAATTTAAAATTATAGATTTTTATAAATTAATATTTAAAATTAAATAATTTAATAAAAAAATTGTCATCCAAAATTTAAGAACTTTTCCAAAATGATTATAATTAAAAAAATTTTTCACGAGAGTGTCTATATACTAATGATAAAATAAAAAATAATAATAAAATATAAATTTTTAATAAAAAAATAATAATAAATTATTTATATGATAATATTATATAATAAAACTGGCACTTTAAAAAGAGGATGGAAATTCACAATCTGGAATTTAGATTTTAGCAGAAAAACATTTAGACCATATACAGACCATTAAACTTTTATCATCTGTTTTCAATTTTTCGATTGTGAAAATCCATGCTAATTTTACAGTGCCATAATTGAGGATATGAATAATTATTATAGTCAAAAACCAAATTTTTTGCAAAAATCATATTTTAATTTTTTAAATTGATTTATTAAGTTTGAATTTGTTATTTTTGATAAATAATTAAAATAAATTATTTAATTTTTATTTTAATAAAATTTATTAAATAATTTTTGAAATACATGAATATTTTAATAAAAATTAAAAAATTTTAAATTGCGAAAGAATTGGTTTCATACTGTATAGTTGAAAATCAAGATTATAATAGTTAAGATAATAATGATTTAATTCTTTTTATTTTGTGTTAATGAATTGGTGGAGGAAAATGATATTATGGATGATGAGTCTGTTAATTTGGATTTATTAGATGATATAGCATTCAAATATTTTTTTGGACGGGAAATAGTGAAAAATAATCTTGAATATTTGGTGAAAACTGTTTTGGAATATAATAATAGGAATTTAAAGGAATCATTGAATATTGAAGAGAATAAAACCAT
>JAITOM010000250.1 GCA_031289975.1 Methanobrevibacter sp.
AGTTTAATCAAAAAGTCTTAGGTTGTCAACATTGTATTTTTATTAATATTTTCATGTTATTAACAATTGTTATTAATATATTATAACAATTGTTATCACATGAATTTTTGACAGAGCCATAATATTTAATAATATTTAATAATATTTAATAATATTTAATAATATTTAATAATATTTAATAATATTTAATAAAACTTTTTAATTTATAGAAAATAGTAATATTAATAATTAATTAAAATTTCTACTAAAATTTTGTTTATACAAACTACCATTTTTAATTTCAATCCAATTTTAAAAAAATAATTTTCTTAAAAAATAATTTTCTTAAGTTGACAGCAAAGTTAAAAATATGTATTAATTTATAAAATATGAATATAATAATAAATAAAAAAGATTAATAATTTATTTTTATCAGACTTTTCATCTTAAACTATAATTAAAATCTTATATAAAATTATAATAGTTAATTATAATCATGTTCCTTCTTGCCAATCATCAAGATAAAGTTTTTGACGATCACTTAAACTATCAATTTCAATACCCAATGATGTTAATTTTAAGTTAGCTATTTCATAATCAAGTTCATCAGGAGCTTTAATCACACCAACATTAAGATCATTTTCAAGAATATATTTAGCAGAAAATGTTTGAGAAGCAAAACTTAAATCCATTATTTCAGCAGGATGACCTTGACCTCTTTTAGCAGACAAATTAACTAATCGTCCATCAGCAAGTAGATAGATTTTTCTTCCATCTTTTAAGCTAAACTCTTCAATACTATCTCTTACTTCTTTAACAGATGATGAAAAAGACTCTAAATCATGTCTATTAATTTCTACATTAAAATGTCCTGAATTAGCCAATATACAACCATTTTTCATGTACTTAAAATCATCTCCACTTACAACATTAATGTTTCCAGTTGCTGTAATTAATAGATCAGCATACTTAACAGCATCAAGAACTTTCATTACTCTGTATCCATCCATTTTTGCTTCTAATGCTCTAATAGCATCAACTTCAGTGACAATTACATTAGCTCCTAAACCATTGGCTCTTGTTGCAATACCTCTACCACACCAACCATAACCACAAACAACAACTGTTTTACCAGCTATTAATAAATTACTTGTTCCCATAATAGAATCAAATGTAGATTGGCCAGTTCCATACCTGTTATCAAAAAGATATTTAGTGTAAGCATCATTAACAGCTATAACTGGAATTTTTAATGCACCATCATTATTCATAGATTCTAATCTATGAACACCAGTGGTTGTTTCTTCACATGCTCCTTTAACTTTTTTAAGCAATTCTTTTCTTTCTTGATGAAGAACCAATATCATATCAGCACCATCATCAATAATAATGTCTGGTTTATAATCGAGAACTTCATTTATTGTTTGATAATATTCTTCATCGTTTTGTTCTCTCCACCCATGTATGTTTAAACCTAATTCTACTCCACCTGCAACCGCATCATCATGTGTGGAAAGTGGATTACAACCAGTCATAGCAACCTCTGCTCCTCCAGCTTGTAAAGTTAATCCTAAGTTAATGGTTTTTGGTTCTAAATGTAAGCAAGATCCAATAGTAATTCCTTCAAAAGGTTTTTCTTCTTCAAATCGCCTTTTAATTGTCTCAAGAACAGGCATATGTTTTTGAACCCATTCAATCTTTCTAACACCTTCGGTTGCTAAACCTTTATTTTTAATATTGCTCATAATAACACCTAAATTGTGAAATTCAATTCTTTAGCTTTAATCCTATTAGTTATACTAAAATTTTTATTATAATCCAATTTCAATTCATATTTTTTTTTTTAATCATATTTTTTTTTTTAATAATTATATATCAATTTTTAATTTATATTATATGTAATGTTGTCAACTTAAGAATTTTGGGGTTGTGAAAATTATAAATATTAAAGAAAGTATTATATATTCATCAGTTGAATTTTTCACATCCTCAAAATTTTTGATTAAAATTTCTATTGATTAAAATTTCTATCTAAAATTTTGTTTATACAATCTCCATTTTTAATTTCAATCCAAATTTAAAAAAAATAATTTTCTTAAGTTGATAACATTGATATTATATGTATAAAACATTATATAAATAAAGTATATAAATGATAAGATTTAAATAATTTTATTTATTTAATAATAAAAAGTCATATAATGAATAACTTAAATTTAAATATTATTTGAATATAATATATTATATTATTAAAAAAAAAAATAATTTAATTATAAAAACAATTTATAGTATGAAACTTAAATTTTTACAACATCCATTACTTCTAATTTTTTTAAAATCATTTTTGAAAATAAAAATTATTATTTAAAAGATTAATAGAATATTAATTTGAAATTCTTAAAAATAAGATATTTAAAAACAAATACAAATGATTAATTACAAACATTTTTTACATCACTATATTTAATTATATAATTAATAAAATCATATTAGATAATTCTAAAAATTAAAATATTTTAATAAAAAAATTAATTTATAAAATAAAATTAATTTATAAAATAAAATTAATTTATAAAATAAAATTAATTTATAAAATAAAATTAATTTATAAAATAAAATTAATTTATAAAATAAAATTAATTTATTATTAATATTTAATAAATTTATCATTGTATTTAATATATAATCAATAATATTTATTAAAGTTAATAGCTTGAAAATTCAAAAATATTGGATAAGTGCATATGATTAATCATATGCCGGGGTGGCTCAGCTGGTTAGAGCGCACGGCTCATAGGGTTTTGTAGTTGCGTTCGTTTCATTCCTGGGATACCGTGAGGTCGCGGGTTCGAGTCCCGCTCCCGGCATTATCACTCTTAAATTATCTTAAATAATTTACAATAGATTTTTCTTTAAAAACTTTCCAAACTAATAATTATGTACATTTAAAGTGTACTCTATTTTTCATTCACAAACTCTTTTTTGTAATATTTAAATAACCATTTGAGACAACAATGGAGTTTGTTTAATTTTTTCAATATCAAAAAAGTAGCGAATTCCTACAACATAATTCATCATTTTTCGAATTTTTGGAATTAGCGAAGGACCAGAGTATTTTTTAAATAGCATACATCACCTTTAGATTTTAAGAAAAATTAAAAATAACAATTTTTGCAAAAATTTAAGTTTTACAAAGTTTTACACTATAATAAAAAAATATAAATGTATAATTAAACATATAAATTAAAGTATAGTATTTCGTGCTTTTATTTAATAAAATCTTTGATTTTTTAATATTTTTAAAAAATAAAGTTTATAAAGTAATATTATTCTGAAAAAATTATTTTAATCCTATCACGAACCATTATAATACTATTTATTAAATAAAAATTATAAATTAACAGGTGATAAAATGAAGAAAGCTTTAATTGAAACTAAAAAAGGAAATATAGAATTAGAATTATTTGATAAAGATGCGCCTAATACAGTAGCTAACTTTGAAAAATTAGCTAAAGAAGGTTTTTATGATGGTTTAACATTCCATAGAGTAATAAATGATTTTGTTATTCAAGGTGGTTGTCCAAAAGGAAACGGGACTGGTGGACCAGGTTATACAATAAAATGTGAAATAAACCATAACAAGCATGGGATTGGTGCTTTATCAATGGCTCATGCAGGAAAAGATACTGGTGGAAGCCAATTTTTTATAACTCATAGTCCACAACCTCATCTTGATTCTGCTCACACAGTATTTGGAAAAGTAATTAATGGTATGGATACTGTAAATAAAATAAAACAAGGAGACAAAATGATAAAGGTTACCATTACAGGATAGATATATTAATTAAATTTTAAATGTGAGCTTATGAAAATAAAAATTGCAGTGCCTTCAAAAGGACGAATTAGTGATCCTTCAATAGCTATTTTAGAAAAAGCAGGGTTAAAACTTGAAGATCCAACAAATCGGAAATTATTCTCAAAAACAAGCCATGAAAATATTGAAATCATGTTTATAAGAGCAGCAGACATTGGTGCTTATGTAGAAGATGGGGTTGTTGATATGGGAATTACTGGATTAGATTTAATCACTGAAGCAGATGTAAAGGTTGAAGTTCTTTCAGATTTAAACTTTGGAAAAACATCTTTAGTTATAGCCTCATTAGATGACTCTAATATAAATTCTATAGATGATATTAGTCCTGATATGACAATAGCTACTGAATTTCCTAACTTAACTAATAATTATTTAAAATCCCATAACCTGGATTTAAAAATTCATAAGTTAAGTGGTTCAACAGAAATAGCTCCACATATTGGGGTAGCTGATTTAATAAGTGATTTAACAAGTACTGGAGAAACTTTGAAACATAACAATCTTAAAATAATAGATAAAATATTGGATAGTTCAATCATCTTAATTACCAATAAAGATAGCCATTTAAAGAAAAAAGAACTAATTGACAGTGTTAAAAATAGTATTAATGGTGTTATTAAAGCAGCAGATAAAAAATTATTGATGATGAATCTTAATAAGAAGAATTTATCTAAAATAAAAAATATATTGCCTGGTATGTCAGGTCCAACAGTTTCTGAGGTTTTAGCCAAAGAAGATACTTTAGCTATTCAAGTAATTGTAAATGAAAATCAAGTTTTTGAACTTGTAAACGAACTCAGAAATGCTGGAGCAAGAGATATTTTAGTTGTTTCAGTTGAAAGAATCATATAATTATGATTGAAGATGAAAATTTTAAGGTTTTTAAAAGATAATGAAACAAGCTTTGGATGTTTTAATAAAGGAAAAATAGTTGAAATTGAGTTAAATTCTATTGAAGACTTATTTTCTAAAAATGTAAAGGGGATTATTTAACTAATAAATCTTTATTTTCAAGGTCATGACTCTAAATTCTGGTGATATAATATCTACTGGAACCCCATCAGATCTTGGACCTATGAATAATTGAGATACTGTAGAGGTAGCTTTTGAAAATGTTGGGACTTTAAGAAATTATGTGGTATAAGAGGAAATTTAAATGAAAATAGCTATTGCTGCTGAATTAACTCCTGCAAAGACTTTAATTCCAATTATTAAAGAAATGACTATTTTAGAAAAGAAAGGAAAGTTAAACTGGAATAAAAGTGAAATTATAGCTTTAACACATGGAACTGGTGCTGAAGAACTTCTAAAACCATTTTGTGATGAAACATACAATATTGGTACTGGTCGCAGAGCCAGCATGGAAAAAAGAGGGAAGCTTGAATTAGGATATTTGATTGCTAAAGACAGTTTAAAAGCTATTAAAGCTTTAATTGGAAAAAATGTTGATCTTTTAATAAGTTGTGGAAATGCAGGTGATGTTAGAAAAAGTATTTTTGCTGCTAATGTTCTTAGAATACCAATCTTACATATTGAACAGGATATATACAATCCTATTGAACTTATTTCCTTTGCTAATACAGTTACAGTTCCTTCTAAAAACTATGAAAACTATTTAAGAGAACAATATCTCTTAAAATCAGTTCATAATATTGAAGGATATCCAATGGCTAAATATGTTAAAGATTACATTGACGAAGGTAAAATAAAAACATTGAATGAAGTAAAAAATTTATACTTTCATGATTCAATCAATGAATATATTTTATTGGTTTTAGGAGGAGACATTAAAAAAGGAGAGATTCCAAAAATAATTGAAACTCTTGAAACTCTTGATATTTCAATAGTTATTGCTCCTTATAGATTTAATAAAGAATACATTGAAAAATTATATTCTTCTAATAATATAAAAGTATTAGATAATTATGTTGATCTTTTAAGTTTGATGAAGCATTCAATAGCTACAATTTATGGGGCTGGAATGGGAATCACCATTGAAATTGGTATTTTAGGAATTCCTGCCATAAAAATAGCTGGTTTTCATTCATCACACGGAAGTGTTGATTTAGCTAAAACTTTAAATATTCCAATTGTCAAGATAGAAAACCTTCCTAAAAAATTATCTAATTTAAATGAAACAAAAGGTAATTTAATAGAAGACAGTGATAAATCTATCAAAAATATAATAGCTATAATTAATAATTATAAAGATCTTGGAAAAAAAAGTGGAATTAAAAGCATGATCTCCATTAATAAAGCAAGAAACAAGTATAAATAAATGATTAATTAAAAATATTTTTTACATCACTATATTTATTAATAAAATAAAAGATTTGAAAATTTTAATAAAAATAATTGTTGGACAACAGATATAATCTTTTTTTATAAAATTAAATTTTCAATTGTTTTAATAATAATATTGGTTGTTATATGAGTTCAAAAATAGCTAAAGGTACTATTCTAATAATAATAGGCAATGGAATCTTTCGAATTGGGGGATATCTTTACCGTTTTTTAATGGCAGGACTTCTTGGACCATCATCTTATGGTATTTTGCAGGCAACACTATCGTTTCAAGGAATATTTCAAGTTTTAGCTGCAGGAGGTATTCCACCAGCAATAGCTAAATATATATCAGAATATACTGCATTAGAAAAATATGCATTGGCAAGGCAAACAATTTATACATCATTAAAAATAATGATTTTTTTAGGACTTTTATCGACTCTTTTGATAGTATTTTTTGTAGCTCCATGGCTTGCTTATTCTTTTTTCAACAAACCAGAATATATTTATCCACTTCAAGCTGTTGGACTTATAACACCGTTTAGTGTGATTGTAGGGGCTTTTAGGGGAGCATTTCAAGGAGTATATAAAATGGAATATATTTTATATACTCGTGCACTTGAACAGTTTTTAATAATTATTTTTTCAGTTGCATTGGTAATCATAGGTTTTTCAGTTGTAGGTGCTGCTTTTGGTTCAGCCATAGGATTTTTAGGGTCTGCTATACTTTCAGTGATAATATTTAAAAAGTACATGGGTAAATACATTCCAAAACCAGATGAGGAATATAAATTTACAAGAAAAGAAGAATTAAATTTAGCTAAAAAAATAGCTAATTTTTCTATTCCAGTTATAATCACAGGGTTAGCTGAAATGGGAATTTTTGCAATATCTACATTTGTATTAACACGATTCCTCGAATCTAATTTTGTTGGATATTTTGGAGCTGCAGATCCAATATCACGCTTTCCATTGATGATTTCAACTTCATTGGCTACAACAATATTACCTGCTACTTCTGCATCATTTGCACAAAAGAATTTTCAACAACTTCAAAAATATGTTTTACAAGCTTATAAATATTCAATGATAGTTATAATTCCTATGTGCATTGGATTAGCTTTATTTTCAAGACCAATATTAGAATTGGTCTACTTTACAAATCATGATTACACTTTAGGAGCAAATGCATTAAGTATTTTAGTTTTAGGAATGAGTTTTTATTCAATGTTCGCAATTTCATCAGGTATAGTCCAAGGAATTGGTAATCCAAAAATTCCCATGTATATTTTAGCTATTGGAGCATTTGTTACTTTAATCTTAAACTGGATTATGGTTCCAGTTTATGGGATTGTTGGAGCAGCTATGGCAACAACAATAGCTTGCTTCTTTTTAATGGTGCCGATGGTTTATCTATCTTTAAAACTCACTAAATCATCTTTTCCAAATATTTTTTTCATGAAAATTATTCTTACATCAGCTATTATGGGTGGTGTAATTCTTCTTCTACCAAAGACAGTTTTTGGTTTAATATTTGGTCTTATTTCATGTCCCATAATATATCTGATCTCTTTAATACTTGTTAAAACTTTCGAGTTTGAAGATTTAGAAGCTATTAGAGAACTTTCTCATAAATTTGGTCCTTTAAATAAATTAATTACTAAATTAATTGATTTAATAGAAAAATTTTATGAAAAATCATTAATCTAATTAACAAGTATTTTTGGATTTAAAATATATTTTATCTGTTTTCAATTATAATATTTTTGATAAAGTTCTTAATAAATAACTTTTTTAAAAATAAATATTATTAAAAAATATTTATTTAAAATTATTTATATTAATTAAAATAAATTTATATTATTTAAAATTTAAAATTATGGACTTTTATAAATTAATATTTAAAATTAAATAATTTAATGAAAAAAATTATCATCCAAAATTTAAGAACTTTTCCAAAATGACTATATTAAATGAAATATTTTATTTCATAACAAGTTGAATATTGCTTTATAAAAAATTAGAATACTTTAATAAAAATTAAAAATTTTTTAAACTGTAACAAATTTGGTTTTAAATTATAACTTAATAATCATATTAATTATGGTGATTAAATGAAAGTAGTTATGGCAAATGGAACATTTGATATTTTACACCCAGGACATGGTTTATACCTTAAAAAAGCAAAGAAACTTGGGGGGTGTGATGCTAAATTGGTGGTGGTTGTAGCTCGTGATTCTACAGTAAAAAAAAGGAAAAGAATACCTATTGTTAATGAAAATCAGCGTCTTGAAATGATAAAAATGTTAAAATATGTTGATGAAGCTTATTTAGGTTATGAAGATAATATGTTTAGAATTGTTGAAGAAATAAATCCTGATATAATAGCTATTGGAAATGATCAGGACTTCGTGACTGAAAAATTAAAAAAAGTCCTTGAAAAAGAAGGTATTGATGTGAACGTAGAAAGAGTTAAAGACTACAAAATTTCAACACTGGATAGTAGCTGTAAAATTATAAAAAAGATTAAAGAAACGGATTTTCATGAATCTTACTTAAATTGTGAATAAAATTAGTTTTCTAAATCATTCATTTAAAATATTCGGATGAAATGGATAAAGATTAAAAGCTATTATTTATCTAATTAATTAGGCTGATTCTATTTTTTTATTTTGACATTTTTAGAGGGTTTAATATAGGTCATAAACTTTATATATTAGGTCAAACACAATTAGTATAACAAATAAATTATCAAGTGGTTGAAGATTATATTTAAAAATTTTTAATATATTCCTTGATAAATCTATGATCGACACTGCAGAAAGAGGATGGAAATTTAAATCTGGAATTTTGGTTTTTTAGGCAGAGAATTTAGACCATATACATGTAATTAAACTTTTAGCATATGTTTTTAATTTTTCTTTTGTAAAAATCCATGCTAATTTTACAGTGCCAATTTTACAGTATCAGAAAAAAAAATTGAGGAAAGAATAGGTGCAAAATTAAACTGGGACGAGAACTTGGATGCTATGGCTCAAAAAATTGGTCTTCTTCATAAAACAGATTTTAATAAAGAAGAATTTGTAGAAAAAGCTTTAAATTGGTTAGTAGAGTATAATTTAATGTTTTATAAGACAATTGTCCCAATTATTGAGAAATATAAAAAAGCAAATACTTGAAACATTTAATTTATTCTATCATTAAAGATGAAAAAGAGATTTTGAAAAAATTAAATGCTCATGCACACGACATATTGCAAAATTTTTAATTAAGTTAAATTGAAAATATCTATAATTATTTTAGAAGTATTTGCATTGCTTATTAATATAATGATATCTGTATTTAATTTAATTGACTTTTATAAATTTTTATCAAATTTGTCATATATTGATTGGTGTGTGAGCATGAACATTAATTATTATGGTGTTTAAATATGATAAAAATAGCTATAATTGGAGCAAGTGGATATACTGGTGGAGAGTTGATCAGATTTTTAGAAAACCATCCTCATGTAGAAATTGTTGGTGTGAGTTCAAGACAACATGTTGGAAAACCAGTTTACAAAGTTCATCCAAATTTGAGGGGTTCTAATTTAATTTTTGAAGATTTAAATCCTAATTCAATAGATGCTGATCTTGTTTTTACAGCTACACCTCATGGAACATCCATGAAAATGGTTCCAGCACTTTTAAAAAATGGTTCAAAGGTTATTGACTTAAGTGGAGATTACAGATTTAAAGATGTTTCTACATACGAAAAATGGTATGGATTAGATCATGAATCTCCATTGAATGCTGTTTATGGATTACCAGAAATATATCGAGAAGATATTAAAAAAGCTGATTTAATAGCTAATCCTGGATGTTTTCCAACAGGAGCTATTTTAGCCACAATGCCATTATCAAAGGAAAAAATAGTGGATAGAATAATCATTGATTCAAAAACTGGAGTTAGTGGAGGGGGAATATCTCCATCTGAAAGTTTCCATTTTCCAAATATAAGTGATAATATTAATCCTTATAAAATAATAAATCATAGGCACATGCCTGAAATTCAACAAGAATTAAATGAATTTTCTAAGGTGAAAGTTTCATTTACCCCCCATCTTGTTCCTGTAATAAGAGGAATATTAACTACGAGTCATAGTTTTAGTAATGAAATAGACACGAATTTAAATAGTGGAAAACTATTAAAAATATATGAAAAACAATACAAAGATGAACCTTTTGTTAAAGTTTTAGAGCTTGGAGAAATTCCAAGGTTAAGTTCAGTTAGAGGTTCTAATTTTGCTCATATTGGTGGATTTGAGATAGATGAAACAGGACGAATTGTAATAATTTCAGCCATTGATAATCTTGTTAAAGGAGCTTCAGGTCAAGCAATTCATAATATGAATTTAATGTTCAAATTTAAAGAGGATGAAGGAATAGATAACTATGGTTTACACCCATGATCTTTATATATTAATACAATATAATACTGCTTGTGGTCATCAGTATAATTCATGAAAATGATGATTTGGATATATTTTTGCTGTCCACGAAAAATACTTGAGAAATTTCTAAAAAACATAGGTTATTAGAAACTCTCTTAAGAAAATAGGTTTATAAAATGAAATTTTATTTGTCAAAAGAAAAATTTAGATTTGATGAAGTCATTGGATTTTGTTTATTTGGATCAGCTATAATTCTATTAATAATAATGTTATTATTAGGTTTGAATCAAGCTATATGGTGGGATGACGCATATAGTATTGTTTCAATTTCAGAATCATTTAAAAATATGATTATTAACACTGCAGTTGATGTTCACCCTCCACTATATTATATTATCTTAAAATGCATCTGTCAGTTTTTCAACATGTTTAATTCTTCTGATGAATTCACTATTATGGTTTGCAAACTGACTTCGGCTATCCCAATGTTTTTACTCTTATGTTTTAGTTTCGCATGCTTAAAAAAGAATTTAGGTTGGTTAGTTTGCGGTATTTTTGCACTGTGTATTGTTACAATGCCAAATATGATGCATTTCGCTGTTGAGATTAGAATGTATTCGTGGGCGATGTTTTTTCTAACAATAAACTTTTACTATAGTTATAATATTATTAAAGATAATAATAAGAAAAATTGGATTATTTTCACTATTTTTAGCTTATTATCTTCCTACACACATTATTATGCCTTAATAGCTACAGGTTTTATTTATTTATTCTTGTTAGCTTATATTCTTTTTAAAAATAGAAACTTATTAAAAAAATGGATAATTTCATTAATAGTCTCAGTATTAGCATATTTTCCTTGGGTGTACATCTTTATTACTAATAATACATATTTTACTTCTGATCAATGGGATATCCCTTCATTTGATTATCTTATTGAAGTGATTAAATTTGTATTTTCCACACCCATTCATTATATAGAAGCAGATACTTATCAGTTTGACCCGACTGGATTTAGGTTAGGAATATTATTATTTATATTATTTATATCATTATATGCACTACACATATATAGATCATATAAGGAGGATGAACACTCAAAACAGTTTCTTGTATACGGTGGTGTCTTAATTTTAATAGCTACAATCTGTTTCGCATATT